>NZ_CAWMFQ010000055.1:0-15724 GCF_963866995.1 Aeromonas sp. ZOR0002
GCTGGAGCAGCTGCGTATCCAGCCACAGGCGCTGCAACTGCTCGAGCGCCACGACTGGCCCGGCAACGTGCGGGAGCTGGAGCACGCCATCCACCGCGCCGCCGTGCTGGCCAGGGCCGAGCAGGGCAGCCCCTCGCCGACCCTGGAGCCCCACCACTTCAACCTGGGGCCGACGGGCTCATCCCTGCCCGCCGACACCGTCAGCCAGCCCGCCTCCCCGGCCATTGCCGGCCTCGGCCTTCGCGCCGCCACCGATCTGTTCCAGCGCCAGCTGATCGAGCAGACCCTGACGGTTCATGACGGCAACTGGGCTGCCACTGCCCGGGCACTGGATCTGGACGGCGGCAACCTGCACCGCCTCGCCAGGCGGCTCGGCCTCAAGGCCTGACGCCCCCAGATACGAGAGGGGCCCAAAAACAGAAACCCCCTCGCTGGCGAGGGGGTTTCTTGTTCATGGCACCCGTGGCGCCGTCAGCGCAGGGACTTGACCGAGCGGCGGACAATGAGCTCGGGCTGCACCGTCATGGACTCCACTTCCAGCTCCTTGTTGCGGATCCGGCTCACCAGTTGCTGCACCGCCAGCAGACCGAGCTCGGCCTTGGGGTGGCGGATGGTGGTGAGCGGCGGGCTGGAGAAGCGCGCCATCTCCACGTCGTCATAGCCGATCATGGAGATATCGTCCGGCACCTTGACCCCGGCCTCCCAGGCGGCGCAGATGGCACCGATGGCCATGGGATCGTCGAAGGCAAAGACCGCGGTCGGGCGAGGGGTGAGGGCCAGGATGCGCTGCATGGCATCGAAGCCGCTCTGGCTCTCGTAGTCCCCTTCGAAGATCTGCTCTTCTTTCAGGGTCATCCCCTGTTCAGCCAGGGCATCGCGCACCCCGTCCAGCCGCTGCTGGGTGGTCGGCTTGGCGAGATGGCCGGTGATGCAGACGATGTCGGTATGGCCCTGCTCCAGCAGATGGCGCACCGCCAGACGCGCGCCGATGCGGGCGTTGTCGTTGATCACGTTGGCGAAATCGCACTCGTTGCCCCAGTCCAGCACCACCTGCGGCACCTTCTTGTGGATGCGCAGCATGTCCCTGAACTGGGTGTCGATATCGGTCCCCAGCACCAGCAGACCGTCCACCCGCTTCTCCATCAGCATGCGCAGATAGTGCTGCTGGCGGGGCGGCTGGTTCTCGGTGTTGCACAGGATCAGGCTGTAACCCTGCTCGAAGCAGTAGGCTTCCACCCCCTGTACCACTTCCGCGAAGAAGGGGTTGGCACTGGTGGTCACCAGCATGCCGATGGTCTTGGTCGAATTGATCTTGAGACTGCGCGCCACCGAGTTGGGCGCGTAGTTCAGCTCTGCCACCGCCTCAAGCACTTTCTGGGTTGCGTCTTCGCTGACCCGACGGGTGTGATTGAGTACATGTGAGACGGTGGAGATGGATACGCCTGCGCGCGAGGCGACATCCTTGATAGTTGCCATCTCTGTCTCCTGAATAACAAAGGCGGAACAGTAGCAGATTTCCCGAATAAAGGCTTGGTTTTAACGGGCGCTGCCAGTGAATTATCAATGCTGGCTAATCTATGCGGTCATTTCTTTTTGCGCAAACGGATTTTGGTCAAAATGAGAGCGGACGCAGAATGAAATATCGTCAGTTTTTTACTCTGGAAATTGTCACCACGACAATTTGTTATCTGTATGTTGCATCAACTTGACGACATTAAACTCCGATAAATAGCAATAAACTGCGCGTTAGTTTCACAAAACCCCTCTTGCGCCTGCTCCGGTTAGTATCTTTAACATCTTGTTATTGCCCGGCGAGGAATGATAGAACCTTATCTATCGCCGGGCTGGCGGGACACAGGCTCGGAATGACGTGCATAAAATGAAACAATTCACTGATTAAGGGACGAATCAATGCATAACTTCAGCAAAATGGCAGTCAGAGCAGCGGTTTCTTTGGCTCTGTTTGGATCAGTTTCCATGGCCAATGCGGCCGATACCATCAAGATCGGCATCGCCGGCCCCCTGACCGGCCCGGTCGCCCAGTACGGTGACATGCAGTTCACTGGCGGCAAGATGGCGGTCGAGCAGATCAACAAGGCGGGCGGCATCAAGGGCAAGCAGATCGAAGCCGTCATCTATGACGATGCCTGCGATCCCAAGCAGGCCGTGGCCATCGCCAACAAGGTGATCAACGACGGCGTCAAGTTCGTGGTCGGCCACCTCTGCTCCGACAACACCCTGCCCGCCTCCGACATCTATGAAGATGAAGGGGTCCTGATGGTCACCCCCGCCTCCACCAACCCCAAGATCACCGAGCGCGGTTACCAGCTGACCCTGCGCACCATCGGTCTGGACAGCGACCAGGGCCCGACCGCCGCCAAGTACATCATCGAGCAGGTCAAACCCCAGCGCGTGGCCGTCATCCACGACAAGAAACAGTACGGTGAAGGCATCGCCTCCAGCGTGAAAGCCGCGCTGGACAAGGCCGGCGTCAAGGTCGTTGCCTATGAGGGCATCACCGCCGGCGACAAGGACTTCTCCGCCCTGATCGCCAAGCTGCAAAAAGAGAACGTCGACTTCGTCTACTACGGCGGCTACCACCCCGAGCTGGGTCTGATCCTGCGCCAGGCTGGCGAGAAGGGTCTGAAGGCCAAGTTCATGGGTCCGGAAGGCGTGGGCAACAAGGACATCTCCGCCATCGGCGGCCCGGCTTCCGAAGGCCTGCTGGTGACCCTGCCGAACAAATATGACCTGGTGCCGGCCAACGCCCCCATCGTAGAAGCGTTCAAGGCCAAGGGTCAGGACTCCTCCGGTCCGTTCGTCTGGACCACCTACGCCGCCATGCAGGCCCTGGCGGCCGGTATCGCCAAGGCGGGCGAGGATGATCCGGCTGCCGTCGCTGCCGCCATCAAGGCCGCACCGATCGACACCGTGATGGGCCCCCTGACCTGGGCACCGAACGGTGACCTGAAAGGCTTCGAATTCGGTGTGTTCCAGTGGCACGCCGACGGTACCTCCACTCAACTCAAATAATCTGCCGGTCGGGGTGACGTGAGTCACCCCTCCTTTCTTTGCGGGCAAGTACACAGGGAACGCGGTATGTCCGAACACCTTCTTTATCTGGTTCAGCAGTTGCTGAACGGATTGACCATAGGCAGCACCTATGCGTTGATCGCCATCGGCTACACCATGGTCTACGGCATCATCGGCATGATCAACTTCGCCCACGGCGAGGTCTACATGATCGGCTCCTATGTCGCCTTCATGGTGATGGCCGGGCTCATGATGATGGGCATCGACAGCACCGTGCTGCTGCTGGGGGGCGCCTTCCTGGTCAGCATCATCATCACCGGCAGCTATGGCTGGTCCATAGAACGGGTGGCCTATCGTCCACTGCGGGGCGGCAACCGCCTGATCCCCCTCATCTCCGCCATCGGCATGTCGATCTTCCTGCAGAACATGATGCGGATGGCCCAGGGCTCGCGTGACATCGCCATGCCCACTCTGATCTCCGGGGGCTGGACCCTCGGCGGCGAGGATGGCTTCCAGGCCAGCCTCTCCTACATGCAACTCATCATCTTCGTGGTGACCTTCGTCACCATGCTGGCGCTGACCCAGTTCATCGGCCGCTCCCGCATGGGGCGTGCCTGCCGTGCCTGTTCCGAAGACATCAAGATGGCCAACCTGTTAGGGATAGACACTCATGTGGTCATCTCCATCACCTTCGTGCTGGGGGCCGCCCTGGCCGCCGTCGCGGGGGTGCTGCTCGGCATGTACTACGGTGTCATCAACCCCTATCTCGGCTTCATGGCGGGCTTGAAGGCCTTCACCGCCGCGGTATTGGGCGGCATCGGCAGCATTCCCGGTGCCGTACTGGGCGGCCTGCTGCTCGGCGTGGTGGAAGCGCTCACCGCGGGCTATCTCAGCACCGAGTACAAGGATGTGATGGCCTTTGCCCTGCTCATCTTCGTGTTGCTCTTCATGCCCACCGGCATCCTGGGTCGTCCGGAGGTCGAGAAGGTATGAAAAACCAATCTATGCATGCCCTCGTGCTGCTGTTCATGACCATCACTGGCATTCTCGGCCGTCCGGAAGTGGAGAAAGTCTGATGAAACGTCAATTTATCCATGCCTGCATCGCCAGCCTGGTGCTGCTGGTGCTCTCCTTCTGGCTGCTCGGCTTCAAGCTGGAGACCGATGGCTCCCGCCTGCTGGTGGTGAGCCGCCTCGATGTGTCGCTGGCCTGGCTGCTGGGGGGCGCCACCATCGTCTTCTGGTTCCAGATGCTGCGCGGCCAGATAAGCCGTCTGTTCCAGGCCTCCATCAGCGGCTTCTCCGTCGGTTTCACCAAGCTGGTGCTGCCAAGCCCCGAAGAGGCCCCCAAGCTCTATAACCTCACCGCCGTGCTGGTGCTGCTGTTTGCGGTGAGCTGGCCCTTCATGGCCTCTCGCGGCGCCATCGATCTGGCCACCCTCACCCTGATTTACATCATGCTGGGGCTGGGACTGAACGTGGTGGTGGGCCTCGCCGGTCTGCTCGACCTCGGCTATGTCGGCTTCTATGCGGTCGGCGCCTACAGCTACGCCCTGCTCAACACCTACTTCGGTCTGAGCTTCTGGGAGTGTCTGCCCATCGCCGGTCTGCTGGCGGCCACCTTCGGCTTCCTGCTCGGGTTCCCGGTGCTGCGGCTGCGGGGGGACTACCTGGCCATCGTCACCCTGGGCTTTGGCGAGATCATCCGCATCCTGCTCAACAACATGACCACCCTGACCGGCGGTCCGAACGGGATCTCCGGCATTCCGAAACCGACTCTGGGGGGGCTCGAGTTCAACCGCACCGTCAAGGATGGGGGCTTTGGCACCTTCCACGACTTCTTCGGCATCGCCTACAACGCCAACCACAAGGTGATCTTCCTCTACCTGATGGCCCTGGTGCTGGTAGTGGCGACCCTGTTCGTCATCAACCGCCTGCTGCGCATGCCGCTCGGCCGTGCCTGGGAGGCGCTGCGGGAAGACGAGATCGCCTGCAAGTCCCTGGGGCTCAACCCCACCATCATCAAGCTGACCGCCTTCACCATAGGCGCCTGCTTCGCGGGCTTTGCCGGTAGCTTCTTCGCCTCGCGCCAGGGCTTCATCAGCCCGGAATCCTTCGTCTTCATCGAGTCGGCCATCGTCCTTGCGATTGTGGTGCTGGGGGGCATGGGATCCCAGATCGGGGTGGTGCTGGCGGCCATCGTGATGACGGTGCTGCCGGAGCTCGCCCGCGAGTTCAACGAATATCGCATGCTGATGTTCGGTCTCTTGATGGTATTCATGATGATCTGGCGGCCGCAGGGACTGCTGCCCATGAGTCGACCCCATATGGAGCTGCGTAAATGAGCAACAATCAACCATTGTTGGATGTCTCAGATCTGTCGATGCGCTTTGGCGGCCTGCTCGCGGTCAACGGCGTCAAGCTGGATGTGGAAAAGGGGGAGGTGATCTCCATCATCGGCCCCAACGGGGCGGGCAAGACCACCATCTTCAACTGCCTGACCGGCTTCTATCGCCCGAGTGGCGGTGTCATTCGCTACAAGGGTGAGGAGATCCAGGGGTTGCCCGGCCACCTCATCGCCCGCAAGGGCATTGTGCGGACTTTCCAGCACGTGCGCCTGTTCAAGGAGATGACAGCGGTGGAAAACCTGCTGGTGGCCCAGCACAGGCATCTCAATACCGGCTTCATCGCCGGCCTGTTCAAGACCCCCTCCTTCCGCCGTGCCGAGAAAGAGGGGCTGGAGCAGTCCGCCTTCTGGCTGGAAAAGGTGGGCCTCAAGGATCTCGCCAACCGCGCCGCGGGCAACCTGGCTTACGGCCAGCAGCGCCGGCTCGAGATCGCCCGCTGCATGGCGACCCGGCCCGAACTGCTGATGCTGGATGAACCGGCCGCAGGCCTCAACCCCAAGGAGACCGATGAGCTCAACGAGCTCATCTCCAACTTGCGGGACGAGTTCGGGGTCTCGGTGCTGCTGATCGAGCACGACATGAAGCTGGTGATGGAGATCTCCAACCGCATCTTCGTGGTCAACCAGGGCACCCCGCTGGCCCACGGCAAACCGGACGAAATCCGCAGCAATCCGGCGGTGATCAAGGCCTATCTGGGCGAGTCGTAAGGACAAAAAGATGTTAGAACTTCGCAACGTATCGACCCACTACGGCAAAATTCAGGCGCTGCACGACGTCAGCGTCGAGGTGAAAGAGGGGGAAATCGTCACCCTGATCGGCGCCAACGGCGCCGGCAAGACCACTCTGCTGATGACCCTGTGTGGCGAGCCCAAGCCCAGCAGCGGCTCCATCTGGTTCGAGGGGGAGCAGATAGACTCCCTCACCACCGCCCGCATCATGCGCAAGGACATCGCCGTGGTGCCGGAGGGGCGCCGCATCTTCGCCCGCCTCACGGTGGAAGAGAACCTGCTGATGGGGGCCTTCTTCATCGACAAGGCGGAGCAGCGCGGCCTGCTGGATCAGATTTTTACCCTGTTCCCGCGGCTGCACGAGCGGCTGGAGCAGCGGGCAGGCACCATGTCCGGCGGCGAGCAGCAGATGCTGGCCATCGGCCGCGCCCTGATGAGCAAGCCGCGCCTGCTGCTGCTGGATGAACCCTCCCTGGGACTCGCGCCCATCGTCATCCAGCAGATCTTCGACACCATAGAGCAACTGCGCCAGAAGGGGATGACCATCTTCCTGGTGGAGCAGAACGCGAACCAGGCGCTCAAGCTGGCGGATCGCGGCTATGTGCTGGAGAACGGCCGGGTGGTGCTGCAAGACACGGGAGAGGCCCTGTTGGCCAACCCCGCCGTCCGCCAGGCCTATCTCGGCGGCTGAGGATGCAGCAACCATCGTCACCCTTCCCCTGCCGCGCTCTCCGAGCCCGGCAGGGGAACAGCCCCCCGCCAAGGAGCACATCGTGAGCCGTGCGCGGGCGACGCAGGATCAGCACCACTTCTGGCACGATCCCGCCCTGCCCTTCATCGAGGCGAGGGCGGTGCAGGATGGCCGGCGCGTCTGCTATGACAAGCACAGCCACCCCCACTTCTCCATCGGCGCCATCACCGGCGGCCACAGCCACTACCTCAACCAGCGCAGCCTGCAAGAGGTCGGCCGCGGCAGCCTGGTGCTGATGAACCCGGAAGAGGTGCACGCCTGCAATCCCGTCGCGGACCAGCCCTGGTCCTATCTGATGTTCTACATCGACAACCTCTGGTTGCAGCGCCAGCAGGAGGAGGCCGGGCTCGGCAACGCGTTTCGCCCCTTCGACATGACCGCAAGCCGGGATCCCCTGCTCTACCAGGGGCTCTGCCGGCTTCATCGGCAACTGGTGGAGGAGCCGGATCCCCTGGCTCGCGAAGTGGCCTGCCACCTCTTCAGCCGCCAGCTTCTGGCCAGACTCACCCCGGCCAAGTGGGATGACCGCCCTCCCCAGCACCTGCAGCGAGCCGCCGAGCTGATGCAAGACGAGAGTGCCTGCGCCCTCACCCTGGCGCAGCTGAGTGCGGTGGCCGGGCTTACCCCTTCCCACTTCGTGCGCGCCTTCAGCCGCCACTACGGCATGACGCCCCACGCCTACCTGCTCGATCAGCGCATTCGCCACGCCCGCACCCTGCTGCGCCAGGGGCAGCCCCTGGCGGAAGTGGCCCTTGCCAGCGGTTTTGCCGATCAGGCCCACTTCCAGCGCCAGTTCAAACGCCGGGTGGCCGCCACCCCGGGCCAGTACAGAGCGCAGCTCGCCCCTCAGGACGAGCGCACCAGATAGGCGGCGCTGAGCAGCAGCAAGAGCGCCATGGCCCGATTGAACCAGCGCAATCGGCGAGGAGAGACCAGCCACCCCTGCAATCGGCTGCCCGCATAGGCCCAGCAGGCGATGGAGCCGAGGCAGATCACCAGATAGATGCCGGTAAAGAGGGCGATCTGGCTCATGCCGCCCGCGATCCCATAGGCTCCCATCCCCATGCTGGCGGCGAGCCAGGCCTTGGGATTGAGCCACTGCATCAAGGCCCCGTACCAGAAGGCGGGGGGCACGCCCTCCACTTCCTCCACCTCGCCGCTGTCCACCAGCAACTGCCAGGCCATCCAGCCGAGAAAGAGCACGCCGCCCCAGTGAATGGCCCCCAGCGCCACAGGCCAGCGGGACAGAGCGCCGCCAAGACCCAGTCCCATCAGCAGGAGCAGCAGGATGAAGCCGAGGGTGGCCCCCACCACGTGGCGCAGGCTGGCCGTGAAACCGTACCGGGCGCCGGTGCCAAGGGCGACCAGATTGACCGGCCCCGGGGAGATGGACATGGCCAGGGCAAACCCGGCCATGGATAACAGCAGACTGAATTCCATGGATGATGCTCGTTCAATTGAGGGAAGCCCGAGCCTACCCTGCCCGGGCGGCCCGATATTGAAGAAAATTGCGATCCCCTGGATGCCGTCCCCATTGCACACTTAGCGCAAACCGCCGCTTGCGGTAAACTGCCCTTCAACCCTCCATTTTCAGGACATCTCAATGGACCAGTTTGCCCATATCAGCGCCCATGATGCCCACCAGAAGCTGAGCGCAGGCGAAGCCCGTCTCGTGGACATTCGCGATCCCCAATCCTTCGAGACGGCCCACGCGGTCGGCGCCTTCCACCTCACCAACGGCACCCTGGTTCGCTTTATGAACGAGGTGGACTTCGATACCCCTGTCATCGTGATGTGCTATCACGGCAACAGCAGCCAGGGGGCGGCCCAGTACCTGCTGCAACAGGGCTATGACGAGGTCTATAGCCTGGATGGCGGTTTCGAGGCCTGGCGCAGGGAGTTCCCCATCCAGGCGGGGGACGCATGACAGAGGCGGGTCGCTCCTCCTCGACCGGCATGATCCAGCTGCTGGTGCTGGGCGACGCCCGCATGGCCCAGGCGCTGGTGGATTATCTCGCTACCCTGGGCATTTCGTGCGAGCTGACCCAGTCCGAGCTCGGCGTCTCAGTCTGGCTGGCAGACGAACGGCGCCTCGCCCAGGCCCAGCAGGAGGTCAAACGCTTCCTGAGCGAACCCAATCATCCCCGCTACATGGAGGCCTCCTGGCAATCCGGCCATGCCGATGCCCGGATCGACTACAGCAAGGGGATGACGGATCCGGTCACCGACTTCCTCCACCAGGCGGGCCCTCTGACCCTGGTGGTCATCATCGCCTGCCTGGCCATCTACGCTCTGGATGCCATCGGCCTGCCCATCTTCGACGAGCTCGCCTTCCACCCCACCCTGGCCCAGTTCACCGACTGGCAGGCCTGGCGCTACGTCACTCCGGCCTTCATCCACTTCTCGGTGCTGCACCTGGTGTTCAACCTGTTGTGGTGGTGGTATCTCGGTGGCCAGATAGAGCAGCGCCTCGGCAGCGGCAAGCTGTTCATCCTGCTCATCGTCGGGGCTGCCCTGCCCAATATCGCCGAGTTCTTTGCCAGCGGCCCGCGCTTTGGCGGCCTCTCCGGGGTGGTCTATGCCCTGCTCGGCTACAGCTGGCTGCGAACCAGGCTTCAACCGGATTGCGGCCTCGCCATGCCGCCAGCCCTGATGGGCTTCATGCTGGTCTGGCTGGTGCTCGGCTTCCTGGACATGCTCGGTACCCCCACCGCCAACATGGCCCATTTGGTCGGCCTGCTGGTCGGCCTTGCCCAGGGCTGGCTGGACAGGCACCACAGGCCAGCCTGAGCCGATTTGCCATAAAAAAACGCCGCCCCTTGGGGCGGCGTTTTTATTGGTCGGCCGGCTTACTGCTTGAGCAGGCTGCCATCGGTCACCTTGACCGCGGTACCGTCGCTTGCGAAGAAGCTGCCGAACTGGGTCTGCATCTCGGTGGTGACGGCGCCGGTCGGATCGAAGTTCTCGTCCGGTGCCAGCAGCGAGCTGTGACCCCCGGCCACGAAGCGGGCCGCTCTGTGGTTGGCGGCGCCGGTGGCGGTCAGCGGTTGCAGGGCCAGGACCTTGAACAGCGGCTCGGTGCCACCCAGCGGGGCGGTGGCGATACTGTTCGGGATCACTCGATCCGACAGGCTCAGGGCGCCGTCGCCGACGATTTCGGTGGCAAACAGCGGGAAGTCCGCCGCGATGCCGCTCCCCAGGTTGATGGGGTCTGCCGAATCCAGCACCGACTGCGCCGCAAAGCTGTAGCTCTGCAAGGTACTGGCCGCCGTGGCCTGGGTGGCCGCATCCTGGCTCGGCAGGAATTCGTTGACGAAGCAGGTCGGTACTGCCGTCTTGCAGTTCGGGGCGTAGGCGGTAAAAGCTGCCTTCAGGGCCGCACTGCCAGCGGTCAGCACGCTCATCTGGATGGTCGGACCGAAGGTCGGCGAGTTCAGCAACAGCGGCGCTATGCCGCCACCCGGCATGGCCAGGCCGCCAGTGTCGAACTTGAACAGGGCGTCTGCCGTCGGGTTGCCAACAGACTGGTTGGCCACCGCCAGCAGGTTGGCCCCCGCGATGGCGCCCAGAGAGTGACCCAGGAAGTGTACCTTGAGGCTGCCTGCTGTGCCGATGGCGCCCTTGGCATTGGCCAGCCCCACTGCCAGACGCAGGCCCAGCAGATCCGCCACGCTCTGTTTCAGGTTGTCGCGGGCCACGGTCAGGTAGCTCAGGTTCAGGTAGGGGGTCGGGTTGTCGGAGGTGGTCACCGAGTCCATGCTGCCGGTCAGGGCGAAGCCGCGTTCACCGTGCAACGGATGATCGATCACCACCACGGCCACGTTCTTGCTCGCCTGGGCACCGGCACCAATCTGGCCAAGGGCCAGGGCATAAGCGTTCTCCTTCACCGAGGTGACGCCGTGCTGATAGATGATCACGTCGGTGATGTTCGCCAGCGGTGCGGCGGCGAAGATCCGCATCGGGACGGACTGCACCTCTTCCAGTGCCGGCAGCGGGTTGAAGCGCCCGATATTCATCTCGGGATCCAGCGCCTTGCCGCCGGAGGTGAGGGTCACCCCGATCAGCTTGCTCGCCTCCGCCAGCAGCTCGGCCTGACGGCTCGGATCGGCGATGAGTTCGCCCAGCAGGGCCGGATCCACACCCGCCCCCACCAGGCCGCCGATCACTTCGGCATCCTGGGCCTTCAGGGCGTTCGCGATGGCGTAGAGGCTGGGGATGGCACCGTGCCAGGACTGGGTCTTCGCCTTGTCCCAGGAGCCGGCGGTGGCCGGGGAGGAGAGGAAGTAGGGCAGCTTGACGGTACCGCTGTAGACGGTGGTACCCAAGGCCAGATTGTGGAGTGGAGTGCCGTCACCAAAAGCGGCGGCAATCGCATCCTTCTGCTCCTGGGGCAGGAAGTTCTCGGCGTCCAGCTGGGTCAGGAAGGGGCTGCCGCCGCTCACCGACAGGGTATAGGTGCCAGGCAGGCTGGTATTGCCCAGGGCGTCCTGCTTCCACAGAGCGGCGGCGTCCAGGGTCGGGCTCTTGAGCACGGATGCGGCCGCCCCTTTCACCGCCACCAGCACGTCGGCGCCGGACTGGGTACCGAACCAGTCGGAGAAGATCACGTGGTCGCTGGTGATACCGGTGGCAGCCTTGAACAGCCCTTCCTGCAGCGCAATCAGGCCGCTGATGGTCTGCTCCTGGGCGTTGCTGCCGGTGCTGGTCTTGTAGTTGCTGTAGTCGCTACCCGGTCGCAGGGGGGCACCCGTGCTGTCTTTGAGGGTATCGGTCGCCACTATCATGTAGTAGGAAGAGGGGTTGAGCGGCTTGAGCGGCACCAGATTCAGCTTGCCGGTCGTCTCGGCCACCACGAAGTCCACCCCGTAGGTCAGCACCTTTTTCACGCCGCTCGGACGCAGGGCCGCACTGTCAAACTCCAGCTCCATCAGGTAGAGGGGTGCCACGGAGGCTGCGAATTCAGCAGCGGCCGGCGCCTTGACCTGGATGCCGGAGGCCGTCACCGGCACTATCTGGATCGCCTGGGTAGTCGACCAGCCATCCAGGGTGGAGAGGGCGGACACCGGGTTGGAGAGATCCGCCGTTTCCGTAGAGAATTTCAGGGTACCGTCGGTCGCACGGGCTGCCAGGGCGCTGGGTCGGACTGCATTGGAGCCGCTCAGCAGATAATCGAGATAGCTTGAGGTATCGCCTGTGTTGTCGTCACTGCCACCACAACCGCTCAGCAGCGCACTGACGACGGCCGCGTAAATTAGCTTTTTCTTCATATCCTTATCTCTTTTATGTTGTTATCCATGATGAGCCTGACGGGGTAGGGTTCAAACCCGACCGAATCATATTAACAGCAACGCAACAATTAATAAGCCTCTGGTCAGTCATCTGATCTGATTTTTTTGTGTACACCATCAAGGAATTGGAATTGATTCCCGGTGTCACAGGGTAGCAGCCAGGGTGCATCAACCAGACCCGACCAGAGCCCGATGGGATCCATGGCGCAAAAAGCCGCCCCGATCTCGGCAAAGGGGACGATTTGTCGGTAGAATGGCGCCATTGCTTAAGGAGACCCCCATGATCGACCCGAAAAAACTGGAAGAGATCGCCAAACAGATACACAACGCCCTGCCCCCCGGCATTCGCAGCATGGGTGAAGAGGTGGAGAAAAAGACCCGTCAGGTCTTGCAGGCTCAGCTCAACAAGCTGGATCTGGTGAGCCGCGAGGAGTTCGACGTGCAGACCAAGGTGCTGCTGCGCACCCGGGAGAAGCTGACCGCCCTCGAGGCCAAGCTGGCCCAGCTCGAGCAGCAGCTCGCCGCCAAGGGCGAATGATCCGGCGTGACCCGCCGTAGATAGCACAAACCCCAGCCAGGCTGGGGTTTGTCGTTTTTATGGGGACAACGAGTTTCTCATCCCCCCTTCTCTCGCAAGACGATAAGGGGGCAGATCGACGCTCTGCGGTTGGCCGTGGTCAGATGAACTCGTAGGCATCGCCGAAGATGCGCTCGGGCTCGGCGCCCAGCACCTTGAACTCTTCCCGCGCTGCACCGGCCATCTCGAAGCGGCCCGCCACATAGATGTCGTAGTCATGCAGGCTGACGAAGTCATCCATGATGGCCTTGTGCACCAGCCCGGTCCTGCCGGTCCAGTCGCTCTCGGGCTCCTGCACCACGGGAATGAAGGTCAGCGGCGCGTAGTCGCGCTCCCACTGCTGCATCTGCTCCAGCTCGTAGAGCCAGTGCGCCTGGCGTACCCCCCAGTAGAGGAACACCGGACGCTTGCTGCCGCTGCCGATCAGGTATTCCAGGATGGCGCGGGCATAGGAGAAGCCGGTGCCGCCCGCCATCAGGATCAGCGGTCGGGGGGATTCGTCGCGCAGGAACGCCTTGCCGGCGGCCAGCTCGACCTCGATCTCTCCCTGCTCGCGCATGCGGGCCAGCACCTGACCGGCATAGGCATTCTCGGGAGTGGCACCGATCTGCAGCTCCAGCACGCCGGAGCGGGTCGGCGAGTTGGCGATGGAGAAGGGGCGCTTGTCCGAATCGCTCATCACCACCAGCAGATACTGGCCCGGCTTGAAGCTCACCTCCTGCTGCGGCGCCAGCGCCACGTGCCAGATGGTGTCGACATATTCGCGCAGTTCCTCTACGCGGCACTTGATACGTTGCATTCTTGTCCTTGTGAGGGGCCTGCCCGGCCCGCTTCGCTCATGGTTTCACTGTTTTTATGGCGACCAGTTGGTGGTCAGGTCCGTCGAGCATACCCAATTCGGCACGGCAATACCGCACTTTTGCATCACAATGGCCGCACCGCATCGGGGATCCCTCAGTCGAGGATCTTCAGCTCGTCCCAGATGGCATCGATCTTCTGCTTTACCACCTCGTCCTGGACGATGGGCTGCCCCCACTCCCGGTTGCTCTCCCCCGGCCACTTGTTGGTGGCATCCAGCCCCATCTTGGAGCCGAGCCCGGAGACCGGCGAGGCGAAGTCCAGGTAGTCGATGGGGGTGTGCTCGATCAGGGTGGTGTCCCTGGCCGGATCCATCCGGGTGGTGATGGCCCAGATCACGTCCTTCCAGTCCCGGGCGTTGATGTCGTCATCGCAGACGATCACGAACTTGGTGTACATGAACTGGCGCAGGAAGGACCAGACCCCCAGCATCACCCGCTTGGCGTGGCCAGGGTAACGCTTCTTGATGGTCACCACCGCCATCCGGTAGGAGCACCCCTCCGGCGGCAGGTAGAAATCCACGATCTCGGGGAACTGCTTCTGCAACAGCGGCACGAACACCTCGTTGAGCGCCACCCCGAGCACCGCCGGCTCATCGGGCGGACGGCCGGTGTAGGTGCTGTGGTAGATGGCATCCCGGCGCATGGTCATGTGGGTGATGGTGAAGACCGGGAACTCGTCCACTTCGTTGTAGTAGCCGGTGTGATCGCCGTAAGGCCCTTCGGGGGCCATCTCCCCCGGCTCCAGATAGCCTTCCAGCACGATCTCGGCGCTGGCGGGTACTTCCAGATCGCAGCTCAGCGCCTTCACCACCTCGGTACGGCTGCCCCGCAGCAGACCGGCAAAGGCGTATTCGGAGAGGCTGTCCGGCACCGGCGTCACCGCGCCCAGGATGGTCGCCGGATCGGCGCCCAGCGCCACCGCCACCGGGAAGCGTTCGCCCGGGTGGGCCTCCTGCCACTCGCGAAAATCGATGGCGCCGCCCCGATGATCCAGCCAGCGCATGATCAGCTTGTTCTTGCCGATCTTCTGCTGGCGATAGATGCCAAGGTTCTGCCGCTTCTTGTAGGGACCGCGGGTGATGGTCAGACCCCAGGTGACCAGGGGCGCCACATCCCCGGGCCAGCAGTGCTGGATGGGGATCTGATCCAGATCCACCGCGTCCCCTTCCAGCACCACCTGCTGACAGGGGGCCGAAGAGAGCCGCTTGGTCGGCATGTTGAGCACCTGCTTGAAGATGGGCAGCTTCTCCATCAGCTCCTTGAGCCCGCGAGGCGGCTCCGGCTCTTTCAGATAGGAGAGCCAGGTCCCCACCTGGCGCAGGGCGCTGACGTTGGGCTGGCCCATGCCCATGGCAACCCGGTCCGGCGTGCCGAACAGGTTGGTCAACACCGGCATGGTGTAGCCTTTGGGATTCTCAAACAGCAGGGCAGGCCCCCCCGCACGCAGGGTACGGTCGCTGATCTCGGTCATCTCCAGATAGGGGTCTATCTCGCGACTGATGCGCCTGAGCTGTCCGTTTTGTTCCAACTGCGCGATAAAATCACGCAAGTCCTTGTATTTCATGCAAGTACCCCAGCGGGATCAGGTGGTCCCGCATTATAACCCTGGCGGCGTATCCGGTGTACCCGTATCGGACCTCATGACGGACGAGGCGTGTCGCCGCTCCTGAAGCGTCAGCCGGTTTGCCAATTGACCCAGGAGCCTGGGCTCGTCCATCTGCAACAACAGGCCGGCCACCAGCCCGCCATACTGGTGCTTGCCGAGTTCGGCCAGGAGGAACTGCTGGGCCCCGTCCGGCAAGGGGGAGAGGCGGCTGAGCTGGTGCAGGGCGGGGACCATCAGGCGGCTGTTCTGGCTGGCGGCGATCAGCAGATCGCTCGCCTCCTGCCCTGAATAAAAGCGGGAAATGGTGTGCAGTGCAGTCAGGCTATCGTGATCCACTGGCTGTCGCCACAGCTTGAGGTAGAGTGCCGTCTCCCCGGTCTGTTCGATGAAGTGCAGCAGCAACTGGTTGTCCGGCAGGAAGAGATTGAGGGCGGCAAGCCGCTGCGCCTCCCGACGCAGCACGGATACCGGCTG
>NZ_CAWMFQ010000056.1:0-1689 GCF_963866995.1 Aeromonas sp. ZOR0002
AGTCTCTTCCGCCACTGCCGCAGTCATAGAAAAGCCCCTTGCGGGGCTTTTTTACTTGGAATGTCCCGCGCAGCAGGTGGCCGGTTGGAAGGGGCAAGATCGGGTGATGGCCCTACCTGCCGAGGCCAGCGATCCGAGCATGGGCCTCGCGCATTCCCTGTTCCGCCCCGTGAGGGCGCAGATCCATCCCCTCTGCGTAGACGAAGTCCACCGGGATGCCCATCAGGCCGAGCACGGATTGGAGGTAGGGGGTGACCGCATCCGTCGTCTGTCCCTGATGCACGCCGCCGCGGCTACTGAACACCAGGGCGTTGACCCCCTCCACCAGCCCCATGGGGTAGGTGTCGGTGTAACGGAAAGTCACCCTGGCCCGCGCCACCAGATCGAACCAGTTCTTGAGGGGGGTCGGCACGTTGAGGTTGTACATGGGGGCGCCGATCAGCAGCAGGTCGGCGGCCTTGAGTTCGGCAATCAGCCGATCCGACAGCGCCACCGCCTGCCGGATGGCCTCATTGTCCGGTTCCGCCCCCCGCAGGGCGTGAAACAACGGGCTGTCGAGGGCGGGCAAGTCGAGGGCGGTCAGGTCGCGCACCACCACCTGGTCCTGGTGGCCCTGCTCCCGGCGTGTGTGCAGGAAGTGCTCCATCAATTGGTTGGTGCGGGATGCGGGGCCGTTGAGGCTGGATTGCAGCAGCAGGATCTGGCTCATGAGGGGAACTCCATCTGAAACGTGTGAAGAATGAAGGGAGCTTACCAGTCATTTTTTTCCGCAGTGCTGATAGTATTTCGCCATATTGGTTCCAAAAGGTATGCAATAGATGGCAAACACGCTCAACGGCATCGATCTCTTCGCCACAGTAGTGGAGGCGGGCAGCTTCGCCCAGGCGGCGGAGCGGCTTCACCTCACCCGCTCGGCGGTGGGCAAGGGGGTGGCGCGGCTGGAGCTGCGTCTCGGCGTGCAACTGTTTCATCGCACCACCCGCAGCCAGAGCCTGACCGAGGAGGGGGCGCTCTTCTATCGCCACTGCCTGCGGGCGCTGGAGGAGGTGCGTCTTGGGGAAGCGGCGCTGGCCAGCAACAAGCTCACCCTCAACGGCAGATTGAAGGTCTCCATGCCGGTGCTGTTCGGCCAGCAGTGCGTGGCCCCCATTTTGCTGGCGCTGGCGAAGGCGCATCCCGGGCTGGCCCTGGAGCTGTCGTTCAGCGACCGCAAGGTGGATCTGGTGGAGGAGGGGGTGGATCTGGTGATCCGCAACGCAGAGCCGCCGGACAGCCTGGATCTGGCGGCGCGCAGGCTCGGGGAGCACGGCATGACGCTCTGCGCCTCGCCCGCCTATCTGGCCGAGCGGGGGGAACCTGTGACCCTGGCTGAGCTACCGGATCATGAGTGCATTGCCTATCTGCGCCAGGGGCGGGTGCTGTCGTGGTGGTGGCAGGAGGCCGAGGCATGGCGCGAGGTTCAGCCCAGAGGGCGGTTGCAGATGGACGATCTCAACGCCATCACCCAGGCGGCCATCGCGGGCTTTGGTCTCGCCTGGCTGCCGACCTGGCTGGCGCGGCCCCACGTTGAGCGGGGCGAGCTGCGCGAGCTGCTGGCCCGATTGCCGGGTCGGCGCTATCCCATCAACGCCCTCTGGCCCCATGGTCCGCATCTGCCCCTCAAGACCCGGCTTGCCATCGACTGGCTGG
>NZ_CAWMFQ010000056.1:1758-23647 GCF_963866995.1 Aeromonas sp. ZOR0002
AACGAGCCGGGTCATCAGCCCCAATGAAAAAGGGCCTGCTGTGACAGGCCCTTTTTCATTTTCTGTGGTTCCGAGGGTCAGGCCTCGGCCTTGTTCAGCCACTCCACCCTGTACTGGGCGCCGGCGCCTTGCGCCAGCTTGGCGCACAACGGCTTGAGGAAGGCTTCAATCTGCTCGTCCAGCATCCAGGGGGGGCTGACGATGAGCATGCCGGAGCCGTTCATGCCCCAATCGGCAGTCTGGCCGGCCACTTCCAGCTCGGCCACCAGGACGTTGCCGAAGTTCTCGCGCTTGATCGCTTTGAGCATGTCGCGGGACTTGTCCGCCTCTTGCCCGAGGATGGGATACCAGAGGGCGTAGATGCCGGTGGCCCAGCGCTTTTGCGCTTTTTTAAGGGTATCGACCACGGCGAAGTAATCTTCCTTCAGCTCATAGGGGGGGTCGATGAGCACCAGGCCGCGGCGCGGGGTGGGGGGCAGCAGGGCCACCAGCCCCTCGAAGCCGTCGCGATGGTGGACGGCGACGCGGGGGTCGTACCCCATGTTGGCGCGAAGATCCTCCACCTCGTTGTTGTGCAGCTCCATCAGCGCCAGCTTGTCCTGATCGCGGATAAGGCGGCGGGACAGCTCCGGCGAGCCGGGGTAGTAGTGCAGCTGGCCATCGCTGTTCATCTCCTCGATGACACCCAGATAGGGGGCCATGGCAGACCACTGGGCCCGCTCATCCCACAGGCGTTTGATCCCGTCGGCGTATTCCGCCTTCTTCTGGGACCAGTCGCCGCGCAGGTCGTAGAGACCGCCACCGGCATGGGTGTCCAGCACGATGAAGGGTTTCTCCTTCTTCTTGAGGGACTCGATGATCAGGGCCTGGACGGCGTGTTTGAGCACGTCGGCGTGGTTGCCGGCGTGAAAGGCGTGGCGGTAGCTCAGCATATGAGATCTCTGAGGGGGCCCTGCTGGGCACCCAGTAACGATAGATAGTGAAACAGGTTGCGGCTGTCGCCGCGAAACAGGGCGAGGGTGCGCAGGGTCTGCAGCAAGACCCCCTGTTGCAGCCGCTCCAGCTCCAGTTCGTGGGCCAGCATGGTCTGGTACTCCTCGGCCCCCACCCGTGACTTGGCCTGCTGGCGCAGGGTGCGCCAGGGGAGCAGCACCGCCTCGGTCTGTACCAGGGCCGGTTGCAGATCCGTGAGATCGACCGGGATCCTGAGCAGGTCGAGGTGGTGCAGCAGGAACGCCAGGTTAACGTTGCCCCCCATGCTTTGCACGTGGAGCCAGTCCTGGCTGCGCTGGCCATAGGCGCCTGTGCTCCATGTCCAGAACTCGGAAGGGGTGGGCAGGGCGTCGGGGCTGACCCGCTCGCTGGCCATCAAGGCTTCATCACGCAAAGAAGGCCTGCTCCATGGTTTCCAGCTCTTCAGAGAGGCTCATCCACTCCAGCTCGACGTGCTCCAGCTCCTCCTTGAGGGGGCCCTGGGACTTGAGCAGCTCGGAGAGCTTGCCCTTGGCGCTCTCTTCATAGATGGCGGGATCGGCGAGCTGCTCTTCCACCGCGGCCAGCTTGGCCTGCAGTTTCTCCATGCTGGTTTCGAGCTTCTCCAGCTTCTGGCGAAGCGGCCGGGTCGCTTGCCGGAACTGGGCTTCGAGGCGCTTCTGATCCTTGCGCGCCACCGCCGAGTTGGCGGAGACGGTGCCATCTGCCGGCTTGGCATTGGCCTCTTTCTCCTGCTCGCCGAGCCACTTGTGGTAGTCGTCGAGATCCCCATCGAAGGGCTCGACCCGGCCGCCGTGGACCAGATAGAAGTCATCCGTGGTGGTGCGCAGCAGATGACGGTCGTGAGAGACCACCACCATGGCGCCCTCGAACCCTTGCAGGGCCATGGTCAGGGCGTGGCGCATCTCCAGATCCAGGTGGTTGGTCGGTTCATCCAGCAGCAGCAGGTTGGGCTTTTGCCAGGTGATGAGGGCCAGCACCAGACGCGCTTTCTCACCGCCGGAGAAGGGGGCCACCTTGTCGAGCACCTTGTCGCCGTGAAAACCGAAGCTGCCGAGGTAGTTGCGAAGCTCCTGTTCGGTCTTGTCCGGGGCCAGGCGCACCAGGTGATCGAGGGGGCTGTCATCGAGGCGCAGGGTTTCGAGCTGATGCTGGGCGAAGTAGCCGATGCTCACCCCGGCGCTCACCTCCAGCTTGCCGGAGAGGGGCGGGTTGGAGCCCGACAGCATCTTGATGAAGGTGGACTTGCCCGCGCCGTTGCGACCGAGCAGGCCGATGCGCGACCCCGGCACCAGGTTGAGCTTGATCTTCTCCAGGATCACCTTGTCGCCGTAACCGGCGCACAGGTTCTCCATGGCGATGAGGGGAGTCGGCAGGGCCGAGGGCTCGCGAAACTCGAAGCTGAATTCGGAGTCGGCGTGGGCGGGCAGTATCTTCTCCATCCGCTCCATGGCCTTCAAGCGGCTTTGGGCCTGACGGGCCTTGGAGGCCTTGTAGCGGAAGCGGTCCACATAGGATTGCATGTGGGCCATCTCCCGCTGCTGCTTCTCGTACATGGACTGCTGCTGGGCCAGGTGCTCGGCCCGTTGCAGTTCGAAGTCGGAGTAGCCGCCGCTGTATTCGTTGAGCTTGCCGTTCTCGATATGGATGATGCGATTCACCACGGAGTCGAGGAAGTCGCGGTCGTGAGAAATGAGCACCAGCGTGCCCTGATAGCCCTTGAGCCACTTCTCCAGCCAGATGACGGCGTCGAGATCCAGGTGGTTGGTCGGTTCATCCAGCAGCAGCAGATCGGAGCGGCAGAGCAGCGCCTGGGCCAGGTTCAGGCGCATGCGCCAGCCACCGGAGAAGCTTCTGACCGGCGAGTCGAGCTGATCGCCGCCAAAACCCAGACCGTGCAGCAGCTCGGCGGCGCGGGCGCGAATGCTGTAGGCACCTATGGTATCGAGCTTGCCGTGCAGCTCGGCCACCAGCAGACCGTTGTCATCCGCCTCGGCCCGGGCGAGCTCGGCCTCCAGGGCGCGGAACTCCTTGTCGCCGTCGATCACGTACTCCAGGGCGGAGCAGTCCAGCGCCGGGGTCTCCTGGGCCACGCCGGCAATCTGCCAGCCGGCGGGCAGGCTGAAGCTGCCGTTGTCGATGGCCAGCTCGCCCCGCACCAGCGCAAAGAAGGTGGACTTGCCACAGCCGTTCTTGCCCACCAGGCCCACCTTGTGGCCGGGGTGTATGGTGGCGGACGCGTTGTCCAGCAGCGTGCGGCCGCCGCGGATCAGTTCGATTTGACTGGCAACTATCATGGATGGGTCTGCTTGGCTCGATTGAAGGAGAGAAACTGGCGCGGATCTTACGTGAAATGACACAAATTTGCACTTGAGGGCGGGGGGGATGGCTGCCGCCGGAAAAACGTGTCATAACAGAGACATCTGGGGGGCAGGAGGCTGACCATGTTGATTAAAGAGATCATGACGACCCGGGTCGCGACCGTTTCCATGGATGACAGGCTGAGCGTCATCAAGGAGATCTTCGAGCAGGCCCATTTCCGCCACCTTCTGGTGGTGGAAGAAGAGGAGCTGGTGGGGGTCATCTCGGACCGGGATCTGCTGCGTGCCATCAGCCCCTATCTGGACACGGATGCCGAGATGAACCGGGACACCGAGACCCTCAACCGGCGCGCCCACCAGATCATGAGCCGTGAACCCATCACCGTCTCCCCCGAACGCTCCCTGAAAGAGGCCGCCGGCCTCATGCTGGAGCACCAGATCTCCTGCCTGCCTGTGCTGGAAAACGGCGCCCTGGTGGGCATAGTGAGCTGGAAGGACCTGCTGAGGGTCATGCGCGGCTGGCAGCCGGTCTGACGAGGCGGGGAACATAAGCGGGGAGTCCGTGTCGCCCGGCAGGGCTTCCCTGTTTCTCGCCTTGCTGAAGTATTAAACTGCATTTATCCCGTTTTATAGATCACTTGTATTGCTATTTTGATTTTCTTGGTCATAAATTCCGCAAAAATTATTTCGCGTGACACTATGTGTCGCGGCGTCAGCTCGAATTGACGCTTTTATAATTAATCGTTCGCCGCTTCAGTTCCCATCAAGGTTTCCGGATCTACCTTAGGCCATCGGCACATCAACCGATCATCACGACCGAACTCTGGTCTGACAGAGAGTGCTTACACCTGAGGAAAGAACAATGAAAAAGACAGCATTGACGATGGCCATCTCCAGCCTGCTGCTGGCCGGTGGTGCACAGGCCGCCAACGTTTACGATCAGAATGGTACCAAACTGGACATCGGCGGCCGCGTCAACGGCATGTACTACGGCACCGATGACAACGCCACCGAAGGCGATGCCAGCTACCTGCGTCTGCACATCGCAGGTGAAACCAAGGTTGACGAGGATCTGACCGCGTTCGGCTTCGCCGAGTACAACCTGCCGGTCTCCGGTTCTGACAACGACGAGCTGCGTTACGCCTATGCGGGCATCAAGCACGATCGCTTCGGTGCCTTCAGCTACGGCCGCCAGGACGGTCTGTTTACCAAGGCGGTGAACAACTACACCGACGTGCTGCCGGAGTGGGGTGGTGATGGTCTGGGCAAGGACACCGAGGTGTTCGGCACCGGCCGTACCAACGGCCTGGCCCAGTACATGTACAACTGGCAGGGGCTGACCCTGGGTGCCCAGTTCACCGGCAACAACGACCCGCAGAACGCGAGCCGCAGCGAGCGCGTCGGCCCGAACAGCACCTGGAGCCCGAAAGGTTCTTCCGAGGGGTATGCCCTCTCTGCCAACTATGACTTCAACATGGGCCTGAGCCTGGGTGCCGCCTACAACCAGGCTGGCAAGACCGACGAACAGGCCGAGAACGTGAGCTTCGGCGGCGACAACGACGCCAAGCTGTTCGGGGTGGGCGCCAAGTATGCCGTCGGCAACCTCTACATGGCCGCCACCTACTCCCACGGTGAAGATCACCTCTTCGTGGACACCGGCTCCATGCGCGGTTACGCCGAGAAGATGGATGGCTACGAAGCGGTCGTGCAGTACAACATCACGCCGAAGTTCAAGCCCTCCCTGGCCTACCTGCGTACCGACGTGAAGGACAGCGCTCACGGCATTGATGACACCGCGACCGAATACGTCTCCGTGGGTGCCTGGTACAACTTCACCGACAACTTCAATGCCTACGTGGACTACAAGATCAACCTGCTGGACGAAGTGGGTTCCACCGGCAAGAACAGCCTGAACAAGTCCACCGACGACATCGTCGCCGTGGCCCTGCAGTACAACTTCTAAGTCGTCCCGGACGCACTGCACATCCCAGGACCGGCCCATGTGGCCGGTCTTTTTGTTGCTGGCGGACCGCGCTGGATGACAAGAGCGGCACGCCGGGGTTCAGCAATGGCCCCGTGTGGTCGATACCCTTGTTGTCGGGGCCGGTGCGTGGCTGTGCTTGCCATGAGGCAGTGATGGGGCGATGATCACGCCCCGTGGTCAAGATCCTATCTTTCCTCGACGCTTTTCATTATTTCTATATAGGCTTGCGTTGTCCCGACAGGGAAAGCGGGGCTGGTTGGCATGTCGCAGCTCCGGTGCGGGGCAATTTCGGGAAATGGACGTAAGGGCGTTATATGGCGAGCATATTGGATTCAGTGGATCAACGTACCCAGCTTGTAGGGGAGAATCGCCTGGAACTGCTGATGTTCCGTTTGGGTGCCCAGCAACTGTTTGCGATCAACGTCTTCAAGGTGCGGGAAGTGGTCAAGCTGCCCCATCTGAACAAGATGCCGGGGTCCCACCACAACATCAGCGGTGTTGCCAACATTCGCGGCGTCTCCATCCCCGTCATCAACCTGCGCGGTGCCATCGGGATGCGTCCCATGGCCATCGATCAGGAGTCCAACCTCATCATCACCGAGTACAACCGCACCATTCAGGGATTCCTGGTGGGGCAGGTGGCCCACATCGTCAACATGACCTGGAAGGACATACTGCCGCCGCCCCGTTCGGCGGGTCGTGCCAACTACCTCACCGCCATTACCCGCATCCCGGAAGGGGGCGTCGACCAGATCGTCGAGATCATCGACGTGGAGAAGGTGCTGGCGGAGATCATCACCTATGACGTGCGTATCTCGTCCGAGGTGCTGGACGAGGAGATCCTGCCCCAGATGCAGGGACGTCGGGTGCTCATCGTCGATGACTCCAGCACGGCCCGCAACCAGGTGCGCGAGACCCTCGCCCAGCTCGGGCTCGAGGTCATCGAGTGCCAGGACGGCTTGCAGGCCCTCAAGCTGCTCAAGGGGTGGTGCGATGCGGGCAAGAAGGTGACCGACGAGATCATGCTGATGATCACGGACGCCGAGATGCCGGAGATGGATGGTTATCGCCTGACTCACGAGGTGCGCAGCGATCCGCGCATGTCCGATCTCTTCATCACCCTGAATACTTCCCTGAGCGGCAACTTCAACGAGGCCATGGTCAAGAAGGTGGGGTGTGATCGCTTCATCTCCAAATTCCAGCCCGACTTGCTGGTGGACGTGGCCCAGCAGCGGATGCGGCAGATCCTGGGCCGTTGAACCCGGCACGCCGAACCATGAAAAAGCCCCCGCCATGCGGGGGCTTTTTGCTGGGCAAGGGGAAGGGCCATGGGCCCGGCCACCGGGCTATTGTGTCAGCAGAGGCTCGACAAAGCGGGCGACCTTGTCGCGGATCCGGGGCTGGGCGGCGGCTGTCGGGTGCAGTCCATCGTTCATCATGAGTTCAGGGCGCAGCACAATATCATCCAGAAAGAAGGGCATCAGCGGCAGGTCGTTGGCCTTCGCAAGGTCCGGGAAGATCTGCTCGAACTGCTGCAGATAGCGCGCCCCATAGTTGCGGGGCAGCAGGATCTGGGTCAGCACCGTCTTCGCCTGGTGCGCCCGGGTGAGCTCGATCATCTTGGTCAGGTTGGCCCGGGTGATGGCGGGAGCAAAGCCCCGCAGCCCATCGTTGGCGCCGAGTTCGATCAACACCCAGTCCGGTTTGTGGGTTTCGAGCAGGGCGGGCAGGCGGGCCAGGCCGCCCTGGGTCGTTTCACCGCTGATGCTGGCATTGATGAGGGTGTGTTCTCCCCCCTGCTGCTGCCACTTTTCATTGAGCAGGGCAGGCCAGCTCTGTTCGGCCTGCATCTGGTAGCCGGCACTCAGGCTGTCGCCCAGTACCAGCAGGGTCTGGGCCTGGACGGACGCTGCCCAGCAGCACAGGCAACTCACGGCAAACAAGAGACGCATCATGCAGTCAACTCCCACGTTCTATTGTCATTACAGGTTCAGGCAAACAGGATACCCAAGATGAGTTCAACGCCCATTATCGCCGTCAGGGGGCTCGGTAAAACCGTTCGCCTCGGTCAGGAAAGCCTCACCATCCTTGAAGGGATCGATCTGCAAGTCAATACCGGCGAGACGCTGGCGCTGGTCGGTGCGTCCGGTTCCGGCAAGTCCACTCTGCTCGGTTTGCTGGCCGGTCTCGATCTGCCGAGCAGCGGCGAGATAGAGATCCTCGGCCACTCCCTCACCCGGCTGGACGAGGAGGGACGCGCCAGGCTGCGGGCCGAGCAGGTGGGGTTCGTGTTCCAGTCGTTCCTGCTGCTGCCCACCCTGAGCGCCCTGGAAAACGTCATGTTGCCGGCCGAGCTGCGGGGGGAGACCGACAGCGAGCCCCGTGCCCGGGAGCTGTTGGCACAGGTCGGTCTGGGAGAGCGGTTGCACCACCTGCCGCCGCGCCTCTCCGGCGGCGAGCAGCAGCGGGTCGCCATTGCCCGTGCCTTCATGACCCGCCCCAGCCTGCTGCTGGCGGACGAGCCCACCGGCAACCTCGACAGCAAGACCGGGGAGACGGTGATCGAACTGCTGTTTCGTCTCAACCGCGAGCACAACACCACCCTGGTGGTGGTGACCCATGACCATGAGCTGGCCCAGCGCTGCCAGCGACAGCTGGTGATGTCAGCCGGGCGGCTGGAGGCTCAGGCTGTCATGGCGGCCAGGGTGGGAGAGCTGTCATGAGTCATTGGAGACAGAGCTGCACCAGGGGATCGTTGGCAGCAGCATGGACGGTGAGGGAGGCGTCATGAGTCAGTGGCGACTGGGATTGAAGCTGCTGCGCCGGGAAGGGTTCAGCGGGGAGCTGCGCTGGTTTGTGCTGGCGCTGGCGCTGAGCGTCGCCTGCGTGCTCAGCGTGGCCCTGGTGGCGGATCGGCTGGACGCGGGGCTCAAGGCCTCCGGGCGGGATTTCATCGGAGGGGACAGGGTGCTGCGCTCCGCGACGCCGGCACCGGCAGAGTGGCTGGCGCAGGCGCACCAGGAGGGGCTGGCCGTGCAGACCACGGTCAGCTTCAACAGCATGCTGTTTCACGGCGATACCCTGCAACTGGCCTCCATCCGCGCCGTGCCCGGGGATTTTCCCTTCTACGGCAAGCTGGAGCTCACTCCCCAGCGCGCCCCGGCACCCGGCGAGATCTGGCTCTCCGCCAGGGTGATGCAGCTGCTCGGCGCCAAGGTGGGGGAGGCACTCGAGGTCGGCAACACCCGGCTGACGGTGGCTGGGGAGCTGGGCCAGGAGCCGGATCAGGGGTTCAGTCCCTTCCAGATGGCGCCAAGGGCCTTGATCCACAGCGCCGATATCGAGGCGACCGGGGCCCTGCTGCCGGGCAGTCGCCAGCAGTGGCGCTATCTCGTCAAGGGGCCCCGTGACGCCATCGCCCGCTATGAGGCCTGGCTCAACCCCAGGCTGAGCGCCGGGCAGAAGCTCGTCAAACCCGACGATCAGGGTACCCAGGTGGGGAAATCCCTGGGCAATGCCGAGCGCTTCTTCCGTCTGGCATCCCTTGCCGGCGTGCTGCTCGGCGCCCTGGCCATGGGGATAGCGGTGCGCCATTTCGCCGAGCGCCAGACCAACATGGTGGCCCTGCTCAAGACCCTGGGGGCCTCGCGGCGCACCCTGTGGCAACTGATGGGCACCCTGCTGTTCTCCCTGACCCTGGTGGGGGCCCTGATGGGGCTGGTGGCGGGCAGCGCCATGCAGTGGCTGACCCTGAACCTGCTGGGGGATCTGCTGCCTGCGGATCTGCCGCCCCCCTCCTGGCGACCCTTCGCCCTTGGCCTCGCGGTCGCCTTCTTCATCACCCTGATGCTGGCGTTCGTCCCCTTCCTGAGGCTGCTCAAGGTACCGCCGCTGCGGGTGCTGCGCCGGGAGCTGGAGGCGGGGATCCCCCCCTGGCTGACGGTGCCCGTGGGGCTCATCGGGCTGTTTGCCCTGGTGTGGGGCTTTACCGCCGACATCAGGCTGGCCTGCGGGCTCATCGGCGGCATGGGGGTGTTGATGGCGCTGCTGGCCCTGCTCGCCTCCGCGCTGCTGCGCCTTGGCAGTCGGCTCAAGGGGCCCCATGCCCTGCGCCTGGCCATCAATCACCTCTCCCGGGAGCGGGGCAGTGGTCTGTTCCAGCTGGCGGGCTTCGCCCTGGCCCTGATGCTGTTCGGGCTGCTGTGGGCGGCGCGGGTCGATCTGCTGGAGGATTTTTCCACCCGGTTGCCTGCCGACGCCCCGAACCGCTTCCTGGTCAATGTAGCGGACAGCGAGCGGGAAGGGATCCTGGCCGATCTGCACCAGGCCGGGGCCATCACCTCGGACTTCTACCCCATGGTGCGCGGGCGCCTGACCCGTATCGCCGGTGAGGCGGTGGGGGAGGATGCGGCGCGGGAGGGGGTGGACAGGGAGCTCAACTTCACCACCACATCGGCCCTGCCCGCCGACAACAAGGTCACTGCCGGTCAATGGCTGGCCGGCAAGGGGGAGGTCTCCGTCGACGAGGCGCTGGCGGGACGGCTCGGCATCGCGCTCGGAGACGTGCTCGGCTTCACCATAGAGGGGCAGGCGTTCGAGGCCAGGGTGACCAGCCTGAGGTCCATCAAGTGGGACAACATGAGGCCGAACTTCTACATGATCTTCTCGCCGGATGTGTTGGCCCCCTTCTCCCAGACCTGGCTCGGCAGCTATCGTCTACCGCCTGAGGGGCGAGGGGCAGAGGTGGAACTCATCCGCCGCCACCCCACGGTGAGCCTCATCGATGTGGAGGATCTGATAGGCCGCCTCACCCTGGTCTCCGATCAGGTGAGCCGCGCCCTGGGGCTGATGCTCGGGCTGGTGACGGTGGCCGCCCTGCTGGTGCTGCTGACCCAGACCCAGGCCGGCATGGCCCATCGCCGCCGGGAGCTGCTGCTGATGCGCACCTTGGGGGCGGGGAGCGCCCTGCTCGAGAAGATGCTGCGCTGGGAGCTGGTGGCGAGCGGTGCCCTGGCGGGGCTCTGCGCCGCCATGGTGGTGGAGCTCTGCTCCTTCGGTCTGCAGTGGTGGTGGGAGGGGGCGCAGTGGCAGTTCCACTGGGCCATCTGGGTTGCACTCCCCCTGCTTGGGGCCGTGCTGGTGACCCTGGCCGGACAGGGCATGCGCCGCCAACTGCTGGCGGGTACCCTGAGCGACCGGCTCAGGGGACTGGGGCAGGGGCTGCTCTGATAGCTCGACACATCCCGACCTCGGTCGGGATGTGTCATTGGGTCAACGGGGTGAGTGCAGCAGATTGTCCAGAGCGCCGGGCAGGGCCGGGAAACTGAAGTGAAAACCGGCCTGCTGCAAGCGGGCGGGCAGCACGTGCTGTCCGGTGAGCAGCAGATCCGCCGCCTCTCCCATCAGGAGTCGCAGGAGGGGGGCCGGTACGAAGAAGAGGTGCGGGCGATGGAGCGTGGCGGCCAGGGTCTCGCTGAATCGGCGATTGCTGACCGGTTGCGGGGCCGTGCCGTTGAAGATGCCCTCACACTCGCTGTGCTCGATGAGAAACAGCATGGCCCGCACCAGATCCTGCACGTGGATCCAGCTCATCATCTGGGTGCCGCTGCCCATGGGGCCGCCGAGGCCGAGGCGGTAAGGGGGCAGCATCCTGGGCAAGGCGCCCCCCTCCATGCCGAGTACCAGGCCGATGCGCAGGATGCAGACCCGGGTCTGGGCTGAGCGGGCCTGCTGGGCAAGCTGCTCCCACCGCTGACAGAGACGGTGGGTGAATTCGTCGTGAGGGCTCTGGCATGTTTCATCCAGAGGGGCGTCATCCTGGCGGCCATACCAGCCGATGGCGGAGGCATTGAGCAGCAATCTGGGGGGCGTGCTGGAGAGTTTGACGAGATCCACCAGCTGTTCGGTCAGCAGCCAGCGGCTGTTGCAGAGCAACTGCTTGCGGGACTCGCTCCAGCGTCCGGCGGCGATGGGTTCGCCGGCCAGGTTGATGACGATGTCCACGTCATTGAGGTGATCCAGCCTGTCCAGACTGTCCAGCAGGGTGACATCGTGGCCGAGCAGCTCGTAGGCCCGGCTGCCCTGGCGGGTCAGCACGACTACTTCGTGCACCACCTTGAGGTGTGCCACCAGACGGCGGCCGATAAACCCCGTGCCCCCCGTGATCAGTATCTTCATGTCCTGCCTCCCTGACGCTCTAGGGTCTACTCTAGAGCCTGGGTGCCCGATGGACAAGCTCCTGTTTTTATGAGCATTATGATTTTTGTCTTCCAAGACGCCGCCCCCTTTGTCCACGGGGTTGCCGGGCGTTGCGACCACGGGGGGCGCCGTGGCGCGGCGGTATCAGGGGCTCATTCCGGCTTGCCAAACGGGCGCCAGCGGGTAAACTCGAGCGCTTTTTCGCCATGTTCATGAGGGCCGTTATGCCATTTCGACGTTTGAAGGTGCGTCAATTCTATGTCCGGCTGCTCTGTGCCTTGCTGGCCGGTCTGTTGCCCATGCTCCTTGGGCTCGTCATCGTCATCTGGCAGACCTCCACCGGCGTGAAACAGGATGCGGTGGCGCGCCTGGAACATGCCAGGGTCATGTTCGACCGCACTCTGGACAATGCCCAGTTGGCGGCGTCGGCCCTCACCGGCAGCCTGGGCAGGCCCTGTCTCGAGGTGGTGCAGGGGCTCAGGGATCAGGTGGCCACGGTGCCGGATGTGCGCAGCGTCAACCTGGCCAGGGGGGATCGGATCTACTGCTCTTCCCTCTATGGCCCGGTCGATGGCGGCATCAAGCTGGATGACTATGTCGGGGGCAGGCTAGACCTGATGAAGGGCAACCCGGTTACCCCGAATCGCCCCCTCATCGCCTACCGGGAAGAGGTGGGCGAGTTCAGCGTGCTGGTGGGGGTCGACGGCTACTACCTGCTCAACATCCTGGACATGCTGAGCCGCAACTCCCCACTGGGGCTGGTGGTCGGCAACGAGATGCTGCTGCGAAACAGCGAACTCACCGACAAGCTGATCCCCAAGGATCGCAATGGCTATCTCGAACAGGTCTCGACCAGGTACCCGTTCAAGGTCGTGACCACGGTGTCGGTGGATGAGTACCGTGCCCACATCTGGGACTACTCCAAGGTGGGCGTCATTATCTATCCTCTGCTGAGCCTGCTGCTCGGGGTGGCGGTCTTCTGGCTGATGGGCCGTTCGACTTCGCCGGCCCAGGAGCTGAAACGGGCACTGTCCCAGCAGGAGTTCATCCCCTATCTGCAACCCGTGGTGAACGGGGAGGACGGCCAATGGAGCGGTTGTGAGGTGCTGATGCGCTGGCAACACCCCCGTCAGGGGATGATCTCGCCGGATCGCTTCATTCCCCTGGCAGAGGACAGTGGCCTCATCGTGCCCATGACCCGGCTGCTGATGGCGCAGGTGCGCGAACAGTTTGCGGGCAAGGCGCACCATCTGCCGCGAGGGTTCCACTTCGGCTTCAACATCAGCGCCAGCCACTGCAAGGATCTGAGCCTGGTGGAAGATTGCCGGGATTTCATCAACGCCTTCAAGGGGAATCCCATCAAGCTGGTGCTGGAGCTGACCGAGCGCGAGCTCATCGTGGCGGACGAGACGACGGACCGGCTCTTTGCCGAGCTGCATGCCCTCGGGGTCTTCATCGCCATCGACGATTTCGGCACCGGCCACTCCAGCCTGACCTACCTGCAGACCTTCCAGGTCGACTTCCTCAAGATCGATCAGAGCTTCGTCGGCATGATTGGGTCGGACGCGCTCTCCAGCCACATCGTGGAGAACGTCATCGATCTGGCGACCCGGCTCGGTCTGCAACTGGTGGCGGAAGGGGTGGAGAATCAGGTGCAGGCCGACTATCTGAAGGCCCGCGAGGTGACCTTCCTGCAGGGCTACCTGTTTGGCAGGCCCATGCCCATGAAGGAGTTTGTCAGCCAGCTGGCCGGCCAGGGGCGCTGAGGGGAAAGCGCGAGGCAAAAAAAACCAGCGACCGGGTCGCTGGTTTTTTATGGCCGGATGGCTCAGAGCATGCGGGCCAGGGCGCGGCACAGACGCTGAACACCCTCTTCCGTGGTCGCCTCATCCACACAGGAGAAGCTCAGGCGCAGGGTATTCTGGATCTCGGGGCGCACATAGAAGGGGGCGCCGGGCACGAAGGCCACCTTCTCCTTGATGGCCTCGTCGAACAGGGCCATGGCACTGACGCTGGGCGGCAGGGTCAGCCAGAGGAACATGCCCCCTTCGGGACGGGTGTAGCTGACGCCGGGCGGACAGTGGCGGGCGAGGGCGGCTTCCATGGCGGCACGCTGGCGACCATAGACCTCCTTGATCTTCTCCAGATGAGCGTCGAGGGAGTTGTCGGTCAGGAAGCGGTGCAGCACCTGCTGGCTGAAGGCGTTGCTGTGCAGGTCGGTGGCCTGCTTGGCGATGGTGACCTTCTTGCGCAGCCAGTCCGGCACCACCATCCAGCCCAGGCGGAAGGCGGGTACCACCGTCTTGGAGAAGGACCCGAGCAGTACGGTGTTGTGGGGGGCCAGCTTGGCGATGGGGGGCAGGTGCTCCCCTTCGAAGCGCAGCTCGCCATAGGGGTCGTCTTCCACCATCAGCAGATCGTGGCGCACCAGGCGCTCCGCCAGGGCTTCCCGGTTGGCGCGGCTGTAGGAAACACCGCTCGGGTTCTGGAAGTTGGGCACGCCGTAGAGCAGCCTGGCGCTGGAGCCCTGCTCCAGCAGCGCATCCAGCGCGGCCAGATCCAGCCCCTCTTCCGCCAGGGTGATGGGCTTGAAATTCGGTTGATAGACGGAGAACGCCTGGATGGCGCCAAGGTAGCCCGGCTCTTCGATGATGAGATCCTGCCCCTCGTTCACCAGCACCTTGCCCAGCAGATCCAGCGCCTGCTGGGAGCCGCTGGTGATGAGGATGTTGTCAGGATTGACGGCCATGCCGTGGCGGCTCAGGTAGCGGTCGGCGATGAACTGGCGCAGCGGGGCAAAGCCCTCGGTGGTGGCATATTGCAGCGCGGCGGCTCCCTGCTCGCGCAGCACGTCCTGGCACGCTTGCTCGATGGCCTTGACCGGGAACAGATGGGGGTTGGGCAGGCCGCCGGCGAAGGAGATGATCTCCGGATTGGCGGCAACTTTGAGGATTTCGCGGATAAAGGAAGGCTCGACCTTCTCGAAGCGCTGGGCAAAAAACGGCTGCATAGGGTTCTCTCTGACTAGGTGGCGGTCGCTCCATTCAACCGCCAGGTTATCCGTTTGTATCAGATTTCAGAAATGAGGCAATGGCTGTCACAAAAATCCATAAAAAAGGGCAGGTTTGGTACCTGCCCGAATTTTATCGTCCCGACCCCGGTCAGGGGCGCAAAAACCCCTGTCAGGGGGGCATCGGGCGGGATGGGGGTCAGAGCCCCGGCGCCTTGAGGAAGCGGATCATCAGGTCGGTATTGGCCCCGAGCTGCTGCTCAATCCGGCCCGGGAAGAGCTCGGCCATCTTGTCGAGGCGATCATGCTCCGTGTGCCAGATCTTGCCCCACTGGGTCTCGCTGTCCCGGTCGCAGGCGCTCTTGGTGGCGTCGTCGTAGCAGTCCCACAGCGCCGGATTGGTGCTCTGGGAGTAGCCGTCATAGCCATCTTCCCCGTTGATGGTGAAGTTGGTGGCCTCCACGTAGGCGATGGGCACCCCCAGGCAGGCAAAGGGGGCATGATCGGACCAGCTGCCGGTCTCCCCTTCCGGGTAGCCGCTGTAGCTGGGGTGGATGGCAAACGGAGTGGCGGTCTGCTTGGAGATGGCCAGCAGGCGATCGCGCACCTTGGGATCGAAGCTGTAGCGGCTCGGGTCGGCGCAGTTGTACTCGGCCACGTCGGAGTGGGCCGAGTGGACATAGACGATGTCGCCCCCGGCGATGGTGTCGTAGTTCACCATGGCCAGCAGCTTGGCGACGGCGTCGGTGTCGAGGCTGGCGGCATAGGCTTTGGAGCCGTTGAGGCCGTTCTCCTCGGCGCCGAAGAAGGCGAAGCGCACCGTGTAGGGCAGGGTCTCTCCCTTGAGTGCCTCGGCAACCGCCAGCAGGGCGGCGACGCCGGCCCCGTTGTCGGTGGCACCTTCGGATCCTTTCTTCTCGCCGGTGCTGTCATAGTGGGCACCGATGAGGATCACCCTGTCGCTCTGACCTTTGAGCTCGGCGACGATGTTCTGGGAAGTTCGGTCTGTGCCGCCCCGGGTGTAGGTGAACGGCTGATTCTGCACCTCGTAGCCCCAGCCGGCCAGGTGATCCTGGATCCAGGCGGCGGCGCGGGTTTCGGCCTCGGTGCCTGTGGGGCGAGCGCCTATCCCTTCTGCGCCAGAGCTCAGTTGCACCAGAAATTCATGGGCTTGAGCCGCGGGGGCAGGGGGTTGGGAGTCGTTGTCAGAGGGGTTGCAACCGGCCAGCAGGGCAGGCAGGACGAGGGCCAACAGGGTTTTCTTCATACTGCAATCCTTTGTTGTATATGGTTTTATTTTTCCGCGTCAGGATGAACCCGACGTCCGGCAGATTCTGTGAAGGGGGTGGCATTTGTCAACCTTGCCGGTGGATGTGGGCAGTCCCGGGGGATTTGTTGTGGGAAACACTTGCGCCTTGTGCCTATCTTGGGATAATTCGCTCCCCTGTTTTTGCGAACTGATGCAATAACGAGCGATCCATTTATGTCGGCTCTCTTCCAGAGCGATGCAATAATGAGCAATTTACTATGTCTGTGACCCAAGATGTGTTTAACGAAGACGGCAAGTTCATGCGCAAGATCCGCAGCTTCGTCCGTCGCGAAGGCCGCCTGACCAAAGGGCAGGAGAAGGCCCTGGAAGAGCTCTGGCCGGTCATGGGCATCGATTTCGCACCAGAGCCGCTCGACATGGTGGCCCTGTTTGGCCGCGAGGCACCCGTGGTGCTGGAGATCGGGTTCGGCATGGGCGCCTCCCTGGTGGAGATGGCCAAGAACGCCCCCGAGAAGAACTTTATCGGCATCGAGGTGCACTCTCCGGGTGTGGGCGCCTGCCTTGGCACCGCCCAGGAGGCGGGCGTCACCAACCTGCGCGTCATCTGCCACGATGCGGTGGAAGTGCTGGAGCACATGATCCCGAACGGTTCTCTCTCCTGCCTGCAGCTCTTCTTCCCGGACCCCTGGCACAAGAGCCGCCACCACAAGCGTCGCATCGTGCAGCCTGCCTTTGCCCAGGATATCCGCCAGAAGCTTGCCATCGGTGGCGTCTTCCACATGGCCACCGACTGGGAAAACTACGCCGAGCACATGCTGGAGGTGATGAGTGCCGCCGAGGGGTACGAGAACACCTCCGCCACCGGCAACTGGGTGCCCCGTCCCGACTGGCGCCCCCTGACCAAATTCGAGCAGCGTGGCCATCGTCTGGGCCACGGTGTCTGGGATCTGATTTTCAAACGAGTCAACTGAGTCAACGTATCAACTAAGGAGCTATCATGGCCAACCGTAGCCGCCGTCTGCGTAAGAAACTGCGCGTCGATGAATTCCAGGAAATGGGGTTCGACATCAGTTTCAACTTCCCAGTCGGCACCGCCGAAGAGACCATTGATGCCGTGGTCGATGCGCTGATCGACGAGGTGATTGAGCCTCGCAAGCTGGCCTTCGCCGGCTCGGGTCACCTGGCCTGGGAAGGGATGATCTGCACCCAGCAGCTCGGCAAGTGCTCCGACGAAGACCGTTCCGCCGTTCAGACCTGGCTGCAAGGCAAAGGGCTGGAGGCCGTGGTGGTCACCGAGCTGTTCGATCTCTGGTACGGCGAGCCGGCCTGATATCTGACTGCCTCCCGGGCAGATAGAAAATCCCGCCGCCGGCGGGATTTTTGTCGGTGGGCTGGCCCCGCCTCGTTTCACGTCATGGAATAGCCAATGGTGTTGTCATCCGAATTACTGGCCGGCATCCTGGAAGAGGTGCGTCCGCTGCTCGGGCAGGGGAAGGTGGCCGATTACATTCCCGCCCTGGCCCAGGTGCCTGCCGACCGGCTGGGGATCGCGGTCTGTACCGTTGAAGGGGAATTGTTCACCGCAGGTGACGCTTTCGAGCCCTTCTCCATCCAGAGTATCTCCAAGGCCCTGAGCCTCACGCTGGCCTTGACCCTCTATCAGGAGGAGGAGATCTGGGCCAGGGTGGGCAAGGAGCCCTCCGGCCAGCCGTTCAACTCCCTCGTCCAGCTGGAGTTCGAGCAGGGTATTCCCCGCAACCCCTTCATCAACGCCGGTGCCCTGGTGGTGAGCGATCTGCTGGAAACCCGGCTCACCGCTCCTCGCCAACGCACTCTGGAGCTGGTGCGCCGCCTGTGCGGCAACCCGGCCATCATGGCGGATCAGGTGGTGGCGCGCTCCGAGTACCAGCACTCCGCCCGCAATGCCGCCATCGCCTATCTGATGAAGGCCTATGGCAACTTCGAGAACGAGGTGGACAAGGTATTGCAGAGCTACTTCAATGCCTGCGCCATCCGCATGAGCTGCGTCGATCTGGCACGAGCCTTCGTCTATCTGGCCAACCGGGGCGTGCCACTTGGCGAGAGCACGCCCCTGCTGCCGGCCCGTACCACCAAGCAGGTCAATGCCCTGCTCGCCACCTGCGGCCTCTATGACGAGGCGGGCGACTTCGCCTACCGGGTCGGCATGCCGGGGAAATCCGGGGTGGGGGGCGGCATCATGGCGCTGATCCCGGGAGAGCTTTCCATCTGCGTCTGGTCACCCGAGCTCAACAAGGCGGGCAACTCCCTGGCCGGGACGGCGGCGCTGGAGCTGCTGGCCGAGCGCCTGGGCCGCTCCATTTTTTAACTCTCTTCACTATGCATCGAGACGACATCATGAAACGAATGACTGGACTGTGGCGAAGCTGCCTGACCGCCTTGCTGCTCTGGTGTGCCTGGCCCGCCCTGGCCGCCGAGCTGCCCCCGCTCTCCCTGGCGGATGCCAAGGGGAAGGAGGCGGTGATCCTGGATACCCGCCCGAGCTATTTCTACCAGGGCTGGCCCATGGACGGGGAGAAGCAGGGGGGCCATGTGGCCGGTGCCGAGCTGCTCTCCGCAGAGTGGAAATACAGTGACGAGGAGTGGCCTGCGGCACTCGCGAGCAAGGGGCTGAAGGCCGACAAACCCGTCGCCCTCTATGGGACCCCTCGCGAGGTGGCCGAAGTGGCCCGTCTGCTGCGCCAGCAGGGCATCAAGCAGCTGTTCGAGCTGCAGGGATGGAAAGAGGCGCCCCGGGAGCATCTGGCACGCTGGCAGCAGCTGGTCCATCCGCTCTGGCTGGCAGACTTGCAGGCAGGCAAACCGGTCATCGCCGCCCCCAAGGGGGAGTGGAAGGTGTTCGAGGTGGACTGGGGATCCCCCAAGGCCTATCTGCTGAGCCACATTCCGGGAGCCGGCTACATCGACACCAACCGGCTGGAAGGGGAGCCGCTGTGGAACAAGGTCTCTGACGAGGCGCTCAAGGCGCTGCTGCTGGAGAACGGCATCCGTCATGACACCACCGTCATCCTCTATGGCCGCAACACCATGGCGGCGGCCCGTGCGGCCCATCTGATGATGTATGCGGGGGTCGAGGATGTGCGGCTGCTGGATGGCGGGCTGGAGGCCTGGTTCGTGCAGCATCTGCGCACCGAGACCGGGCTGGCCAACAAGTTCACCCCGGCCAAGGAGTTTGGCGTGGCCATCCCGGCCCATCCCGAGTACTACACCACCCTTGACCAGGCCAAGGCCCTGCTCAAGCAGCCGGACGGCGCCCTGGTCAGCGTGCGCACCTGGGACGAGTTCGTGGGCAATACCTCGGGCTACAGCTACATCAAGCCCAAGGGGGACATTCCCGGGGCCAGATGGGGTCATGGCGGGGTGGATGCCAACAGCATGAGCGACTTCCACAACCCGGACGGCACCATGAAGCCCGCCCGCGAGATCCTCGCCATGTGGGATGAGTGGAATATCGAGCCGACCCAGCAGGCCGCTTTCTACTGCGGCACCGGCTGGCGCGCCTCCGAGGCGTTCTTCTACGCTTGGTTGATGGACTGGAAGCGGATCAGCGTCTACGACGGCGGTTGGTTCGAGTGGAGCATGGATCCGGCAAACCCCACCGTCACCGGCGAGCGCAAGCCGGGCAAGTAACTAATAATCCAGAGCAGGCCGGACAGATGTCCGGTCTTTCTTTTCTTGATAGATCATTTTCAATGGCTATAGCAGGTGGATTCTTTCTGTGAATCCTGTTGCTGCAATCAAGGTAAACGGGCCATCCGGTTGAGCTAGGCTTCACCTATCACCGCCAGGGTGAGCGTGAAGAAGGGGAGAGTGATGAAAGCTGTGATGATGCTGGTTTGTCTGTTGGGATTGGCGGGGTGCAGCTCCCAATACATCATGAGCACCAAGGATGGCAAGATGATTGCCACCGACAGCAAACCCAGGTTGGACGAGACCACAGGCATGTATCGCTATTACGATGAAGAGGGGCGGGAGGTGCATATCAACAAGGACGACATCACCCAGATCATGGAGCGTTGAGGCTCTCCTCAAGCAACAAGGGCTGCCCGCGGGCAGCCCTTGTTATTTTTGGCGCTCATGCCGTCTGGGGCACTTGACGGTTGACCTGGCCGGCAAACAGCTGGTGGAAGCGGGAGTGGGAGTTGGCCAGCAGGCTCACCGGCGAACCCTGCTCCACCACGGTGCCGGCCTCCATCACCACTACCTTGTCCACCGACAAGAGCGGTTCCAGATGGTGGGCGATCACCAGATAGCTGGCCTCCGGCCGGTAGCGGTAGAGCAGCTCCGCCATCTTGCGCATGCCGCCGTGATCGAGGTCCGAGGTGGCCTCGTCCAGCACGATGAGCGGGCGGCGCGACAGCAGTATGCGGGCGATCACCAGCAACTGGGTCTCGCCAGCGGAGAGTTGCAGCCTGTCGAGATCCTCGTCCAGCCGTCCGGCGCAGCGCTCGGCCAGCCCCACCCGGGCCAGTGCCTGTTCCAGTGCCGCGTCGTCATGCTCAGTCAGGGGCGCCAGGTTGGCCCGCAGAGTACCGAAGAAGGTGAGCGGGATCTGGGAGACGGTATCGTAGAGATCGCGCACCGCCTCCGGTGCAAGTCGTGACAGTGGCTGATTGCCGTAGAAGATCTCTCCCTGGGAGGCAGGATACATGGCCTGCAATACCCCCAGCAGGGAGCTTTTGCCTGCCCCGGTACGCCCGCACACACCCACCTTTTCACCTGGGGCCAGCTCGAAGTTCACCTTGTGCAGTGCCCACTGGCTGGTCTGGGGGTAGCGCAGCCCCAGGTTGTCGAAGCGCACTGCGGGGTGAGGGGTGGCGAGGGCCTCTCCCTCCTGGCGTTCGCTCTCTATTTCGCTGTATTCGCGCACCCGTTCCACCGCGTTCATCACCTGTTCCACTTCGGCAAAGGTGCGGATGAGGGAGTTGAGCATGGCGGAAGCGGTAAAGGCATAGGTGATGGCAACCGCCCCCAGCAGCGGGCTGTTGCCAAAGGCCACCATGAGTGCCACGGCCCCCACCAGGGCGGCGGAGAGCAGGGTCTGGTGCATGCCGAGCCAGCGGTTGATGGAGGTGGTGGTGTACCAGCTGCGCAGGTTGTTGTCATAGTGGTGCAGCACCTGGTCCAGCGCGAAACGCTCGGCCCCGGCCAGGCGCAGGGCGGGGGCGCCGCGGATGGTCTCGCTGATGCTGATGTAGAGCGGGGAGCGCAGCACCGAGGACTGGCGCCGCAGCTTGAGTTGCACCGCCCGGTAGCGGCGCTGCAACACATAGAGCGCCCATCCCACCAGGGGGGCGATGAGCAGCAGCAGGGGAATATTGATGCCGATCACCACCACCTGCAAGGCCACGGACACCAGCATGCCGAACAGTCCCACCAGCATGGAGAGCAGCATCTCCTGCGCCTCCCCCAGATCCCGGTCGAAGCGGTTGAGGATGCGCCCCTGGGGCACCTTGTCGAAGAAGGCCATGGGGGCGCGGCTGATGCGCCCCAGCATGCCGTCAAACAGGGTCCAGGCCAGCTTGAGGCCGAGTTTGTAGTTGATGACCCGTACCGCCATGATGCAGGCGAGGGAGCCCGCCCCCAGCAGCACATAGATGCCGAGCAGGGTCGTGACGTCGCTCACCTCGGCCTTGCCGCCGAGCCAGAGATCCGAGGCGATGCGCAGCCCTTCCTGGCCCAGGGTGAGCAGCAGGACGAGCAGGATGGCACCGGGGGCGGCGAGGCGCTGCCACATGAAGCCAAACAGCCCCCAGTCCACCTTGCCCTCCACCACTTTCTCCTCGCTGAACTGCTCCGCCTCCTGAGGGGGCACCGGCGGGGCGGGCTGGGGATGCTGGACAAGATCCGCCAACTGGTGGGCATCGAGCTCCACCAGGCTCCCCTGCTCGATGCGGATCACCCGATCGCACCTGGCCAGCACATCCGGGTCGTGGCTCACCAGGAGCCGGGTCGGCCCCGGCTTGAAGGCGAGCCCCTGCTCCAGTACCTGGGCCGCGACCATGGGGTCGAGCGCAGACAAGGGGTTGTCCAGCAGCAGGATATCGGCCCGGGCGTAGAGGGCGCGAGCCAGG
>NZ_CAWMFQ010000056.1:23690-34954 GCF_963866995.1 Aeromonas sp. ZOR0002
GATCCCCGTGGCTGAGCAGCGCGAGATCGGCCGTGAGGGAGCAGGCGCCGAGCACCCAGCGATAGCGCTCGGCGTGCCAGGGCTGGCCGAACAGGATGTTGTTGCGGATGGTGTCGTTCATCAGCCAGGGTTTATGGCCCAGATGGGCAACCCGGCCGTGGCGACGGATGCTGCCGGCAAACTCGCTGTCAAAGCCGGCAACCAGATGCAGCAGGCAGCTCTTGCCCGCCCCGGTGGCCCCGGTGATCCCCACGAGCTCCCCCGGTGCGATGGCGAGGCTGGCTCCCTCGAGCACCGGTTTTTGCTGGTGCAGGGCACTGACGCCTTCCAGGTGGAGGGCCCCCGCCGGCAGGGCGGGATCATCGAGTTCCCGGTGCTGCTCCGGGCTGTTCAGGAACTCGCACAGCCGGTTGAAGCCGGTGTTGAAGTTGATCAGGGTGCGGATGAGGTAGGGTAGTCGCATCATGGGGATGCGCAGCACGGTAAACAGGGCGATGGTGGTGAACACCTGGGGCAGGGTGAGGGTGTTGCCCGACGCCAGGTAGGTGGTGAAGGTGGCCAGGGTCACCAGCAGGGGAGTGCTCAGCATCAGCCCTTCATTGATGGCATCGAGCCTGAGCACCCGGCCCAGGACTCCCAACTCCTGCTGGCGCTTGGTGTTGGCCGCCCGGGTGAAGAAGGGGCCAAGCCCGTTCTGGCGCACCAGCCGCAGCTTCTTGATGTATTCCGCCAGGATGCCGTTGCGCTCGTCCTGTTGACGCTTGAGCTGCTGCTCCTGCTGGTTCATTCGCCGTACCACCCGGGTGGAAATGAGCAGCAGCAGGGCCAGCACCGCGAAGCCCACCAGACCGGCACTGCCCACCTGCCACACCAGCAGGGCGATGGTGCCGATGAGTTGCAGCGCCATGGTGACCGGCATGGCGGGGTCCGCAAGAATCCAAGTAATGTCCCACACGTCCCGGTTGATGAGGTTCTGAACCCGGCCGCCGGCCCTGTCGTCGAAGCTCTTGCCACCCTGCTTCATCACCTTGGCGAGCAGGGATTCGGCCAGCAGACGGCGGATGGGCACGTGCATCTTGAGGGCCAGTTGCAGGGAGTGCTCCGCCAGCATGCCGGCGGCGAGCACGGAGGCGAACAGGGCCAGGGCCAGCAGCAGCTTGTGGCCGGTGGTGGCATCGGTGCCGAGCTGGGTCATGCTGTGGTTGAGCAGCCAGGGGCTGGTCAGGGTGGCGAGCATGCCGAGCAGTTGCAGTAGGGTGAGCAGGCCAATTCGTCCCTTGTAATGGCGCCAGATAAAGGCGGTCAGAGGCCAGGGGCGCACCGGCTGGCGGGCGGTGAGCGCGAGGAAGGCGTCGGCGCGGCCGTCGCGCCTGTCTTCCGGCAGCAGGGGATAGAGATCGTCGAGACTGACCTGGGGCTGGGTGAGCCCCTTGTGCAGCAGCGGGCCGGTCCAGCGATAGAAGAGGCGACTCAGCCAGCCGGCCGAGATTTCCGGATGATCCAATGGGTGTCCTTGTTGTTTTGTGTTGCTTCCATGGGCGGGGCGGCTCATGGGCCGCCCTCGAACTTGTTGTCTTGCTGCGGGCGTGCGCCCGGCGGGATCAGCGATCCCGGTTCATGCGGATGAGCCGATCCAGGATCCGCTCGCCATCGACCCGCAGGCCGTTGTGTTCGTACTCGTTGGTGATCCAGGCGCGGCTGTTGCCAAGCCCCTTCAGGGTGTCGCGGCTGTAGTCAAACTCCACGTACATGTCCTCGGCATAGACGGCGCAGGCCACCGGCACAGTGTTGCGGGCCAGCTGCGCCGGGTCGTAGAGGGGACCCCAGTCCGCTTTCTGGGCAAGCAGGTGGGCGGCCTCCTTCAGGGGAATGAGCTCGCGGAACTGCTCGAACATCCAGGGGAAGATCATCTCGCCGGTGAAGGCGAAATCTTTGCCTGGCGCCCAGGCCAGGGAAGGGAACTCCCTTCTCACCCGCTCGGCCGCCCAGTTGCTGGCACTCCCTTCGCAATAGATGAGCTCGTGCAGGATGGCGAACACCGGGTTGGTGTTGAACGGCTGCATGGCCTGCACCTGATAGAGGAAGGCGGGGTTGAGGCGTTCGCCGATGAAGGCGTCTTCCAGCAGGTAGTAAAGTGCCTCGAAGGCGCCGCAGGCCCCCAGATCCAGCCCCTGCTGCTGCAACTGCTCCACCGTCAGGCGCTGGCCGTTGGGCAGGCGCACGTCGTAGTGGTGCAGGTGGTTGGCCAGCCGGTTGGCCAGGGCCTGGGCATGGGGGAAGCGGGTGAAGAAGGCGCGGTTCTTGTCCGCTACCCGCTGGTAGGTGGCGCGGTAGACCTCATCCGCACTGCGCCCGATGGGGGCCACGCCTCCGGTGAGGTAGACCTCGTGCAGGCTCCGCGGGAACAACGAGAGGTAGGTAAGGCTGCAAAAGCCGCCGAAACTCTGGCCGAGCAGGCTCCAGGGGCGCCCCGGGCTCAGCACCTCGCGAACGTACTCGGCGTCGCGCACTATGCTGTCGGCGCGAAAATGGCCGAGGTAGTCCGCCTGCTCACTTGGGGTCATCCCCGCCAGGGCGTCAGCACTGATGGGGGTGGAGTGGCCGGTGCCGCGCTGATCGAGCAGCAGTACCCGAAACTCCTGCAGGGCCCGCTTGATCCAGCCGCCATCGGCGGTCGGGCGAGGTGCGCCGAAGCCCGGGCCCCCCTGCAGATAGAGCAGCCAGGGCAGGTCATCATCCAGCTTGTCCTTGCGGCAGAGGGTGCGGCCAAACAGGGTGAGGGTCGCCTCCTCGTCGGGATGCTGGTGGTCGAGGGGCACGGTAAAAAAGTGTGGCTCGCAATGGATGCCATCCAGCACATAGTGCAAGGGGCTGCTCATCTGGGGTCTCCCTGAGGGTAGGAAAATCGTCGGCCTCATCATAGCCCTGGCGCAGGAGCGGGTCACGCCAGTTTTCCAGATTGTTAACAGAGATGGAGTCTGAGGTCGGTGCCGTACAAGGTGTGGTTTCGCCGCGGTTGACGGCGGGCTGCAACTGGACAAAGATGAGCCGCCTGCCGGGACGGGCAGGGATAGGTCAGCACCCCGGGTGCAGGAAACTGGATGGAGTTGGCTCAATGAAGCCGAGATGGATACGTGTTCGCAAGAGACGCACACAGAGGGATCCGGAGGGGGTGCTGCAGGTGGGTTTGCTGGTGTTCAGCGCCACCTGTGGTGCCACTCTGTTGCTGGCGGCCTGCAACGGCGGTTAGCTGAGTGAAACAGACCCGCTTGTCATGAGCGGGTTTTTTCATGCCGGAGCAGAAGGTCGGGACCTGCCTGTAGCCCTTTGCTGACGCGGGTTTGCGGTATGCAGAGTACGGCTGCTATGGTCAATTTACGACCGGATCCACAGAGGGAGGCGATCATGAACAGTCGTGAAAAAGTCCTGGCTCATTTGGCCACAGATCACCGGGTTGCAGGATTGACCGCCGGCGAGGCACTGGCTGGCATGAGCCACTCGATGAGTTCGCTCCTGCTGCAACAGGATCAGCACTTCTTTCGCCGCCATGCGGACGACCCCTGCCACGAAGTCGCCCGGGCCTGCTCGGCTGGACACGTATGGCATGGGGACGAAAACCACTACTAGCCCCGGCATGTGAGTAAATGACAGATGCAAAAAGGCCCGCTCATCTGAGCGGGCCTTTCGAATTTGGCTCCTCCTACTGGACTTGAACCAGTGACATACGGATTAACAGTCCGCCGTTCTACCGACTGAACTAAGGAGGAATAGTTGGTGCCCAGAGACGGAATCGAACCGCCGACACGGGGATTTTCAATCCCCTGCTCTACCGACTGAGCTATCTGGGCAACGGCGCGCATTAAACCCTTTCTGGATTGAGGTGTCAACCACAGGCCGCAGATTGATGTACCGTTCGCTCGATATCCGAGCAATCTTCCCGTGATTGGACCGGTTTCCCCGTTTTAACCATGAAAAGAGGGGCGCCTGTGCGGCAGGGCGGGCCGACGGCCAGCAGAACATCATGAAGGATGGCGGGCTGCCTGACGTGCCGAGGGCTGCCCGTTGGCGCCAAGCCGGAAGAGGCGCCAGTTATCTTGGCCCATCGATTGAGCCTGCCGCGCTCTGCGGGTATGCTTTGCCGCACTCATCCCCTGGCCATGGTCCGGGCCGACGCGGCTGGCAGGGGTGACATCCATCCAACACCGCCTGGGGTTTATATGAATACCAATATGCAAGAGTGGCGCGAAGAGACCGCCGCCATCGTCAACGAGCTGCTGGCCGATGGCAGCAACCCGGATCTGGATTACGAGATTGAGCACCACTTTGCCTGCCAGAAGTTCGATCTGCTGGAGAAGGCGGCAGTCGATCTGTTCAAGGCCGGTTTCGACGTGACCGACGCCGAGGAGATGGAGCTGGACGACGGCGCCACCATCTTCTGCTTCGACGCCATGGTGGAGTGCAAGCTGGACATCGACACCATCGTCGCCGACATCGAGAAGATGCTGCCCATCCTCGAGAAATACGGGGTGGACTACGACGGCTGGGGCACCTACTTCCAGGAGTAAGTGCGTCAGATCACGTACGCTTTGCAAAAACAACAAGGCCACCCTCGGGTGGCCTTGTTGTTGCTGGCTTACAGCTCCGGCAGCTGGTAGCTGCGGGCAAAGTCGGCCGGTGGGAGGGGGCGGCTGAACAGATAGCCTTGCAGCCGATCGCAACCGACCTGCACCAGCCAGGCCTGCTGCTCCGGTGTCTCCACCCCTTCGGCGGTGATCTTGATGCCAAGTTCATGGCCCAACCCGATGACGGAACGCACGATGGCGGTGGTGGCCTGGTTGGTGGCCAGCCCCTGGGTGAAGCTCTTGTCGAGCTTGAGGGTCGCCACTTGCAGCCTGGGAAGGTAGGCGAGGGAGCAGTAGCCGGTGCCGAAGTCGTCGATGGCGAGCTGGAAGCCCGCCTCGATGAGGCTGGCCAGGTTGCTCTCTATCTCGTCGGCATTCTCCATCAGCACCCCTTCGGTGATCTCCAGCTCCAGTTGCCAGGGGGCGAGCCCGTGGCGCGCGATGCAGTCGAAGATCTGCGGGCAGAGCTCGGGATCGCGGAACTGCAGGGGCGAGAGGTTGATGGAGAGCACCAGATCCGGGGCCGCCACCTGCCAGCGGGCAAGCTGGGCACAGCCGAGCTCCAGCATCAGCTGGCCGAGCTGGCCGATGAGCCCCAGCTCCTCCGCCAGCGGGATGAACTCGTCGGGGGAGATCATGCCGAATTCGGGATGGGGCCAGCGGCAGAGCAGCTCAGCCCCGTGTAGCCGGTTGCTGTGGGTACAGATGATGGGCTGGTAGACGGCGGTCAGCTCGGCGGACTTGATGGCGAGTGGCAACTGGGCGGCGATGAGCTGGCGGCGTTTGAGCTTGGCATCGAGTGCGGGGTCGAACAGGGTACAGTGCTGCTGCTGGCGCTTGCCCTGGGCCAGGGCGGCCTCGGCGTGGCTCAGCAGACGCTCGGCATCCTTGGCCTTGCCATGGGCGATGCCGAGGAACACCGGGATCTGGATCCTGTGTTCTTCCACCTGATAGGGCGTCATCAGCTCCTGCTGCAGGTTGCGGCTCCACGCATCCAGAGAGAGGGGGAGCTCGGGCAGCAGCAGGGCGAAGTCATCCGCCGCGACCCGACAGAGCAGGGACTGGGGCGGCGCCAGTCGTTGCAGGCGGCGGGCCACCTGGCTCAGCAGGCGGTCGGCGACCCGTATGCCGAAGCGATCGTTGATCTCGCGAAAATGTTGCAGATCCACCAGCAGCAGGCTGGCCTTGCGGGCGCCCAGATGACGGCTGGTCTGGAGGAAGTGGGAGAGCTTGAGCAGGCCGGTCAGGCTGTCGTAGTGCTGCTCCTGCTGCAACTGGGCCTGGGTGGTGCGCAGCCCGGTGATGTCGCGGCTAAGGGTGAGAATGCCGAGGGAGTTGCCCTCGTCATCCGGCACCTCGACCCGGGTGACCTCCAGATGGCGGCCTCTGCCTTGGGCATCCACCACGCAATATTCCCCCTGACCCAGGGTTTGTTCGACGGGCAGCCGGGGCGGGACGCGCCGACCCAGAGCCTCGCTTGCCACCAGCCCCATGAAGTCGAGAAAGGCTTGGTTGCAGTCGATGAGCACGCCCTGGTGATCCTCGAGACGGATGAGGTCGGGAATGGCATCCAGCAGGCGGCGTTGCAGCAACTGCTGCTGGCGGAAGGTCTGCTCCAGCTCCTTGCGCTGATCGATGGCGCTGACCATGGCAAACAGGGCGATGGGGTCGCCGTGCTCGTCATACAGGGGAACCTTGTTGATCTCCATCCAGCTGGCGCCTTCGCCGCTGTGGCAATGGAGCTGCTGGTGCAGCAGGGGTTTGCCGTCGGCCAGCAGGCGGTCATCTTCCTCCCGGAATACATCCCCCCAGGGCATCTCGGCATCGCTCTTGCCAATGAGTTCGCTCGGGTCTTGCAGGCCGGCTTCCCTGGCGAATGCCTTGTTGGCAAACAGGTACCGTCCGTGCTTGTCCCGGCAGAAGATATTCATGGGTAACTGGTCGATGATCTGCTGCAGCAGCGCCAGGGAGAGCGAAGAAGTCACGAGAGCACTCACGGGGGAGACTTCGAGCAAATCTATGATAACAGGTGGGTTTTGTAAAGCCTGGGTTAAGAGTACGCCATTTGTGCGGATCCCTGCTGACAGCCTGTGTCGCGATCGCCATAATAGCCGCCGGTTGGCCTATGGCCTTATGGATGAGAGAAGCAGCATGAAGAAGATAATGGGGGGCGCCCTGGCCCTGTTGATGGTGGGTTGTGCGAGCGACAACAACGGCGGCGAGCAGTATCGCTATACCCCGCCGGTTGCCAAGGCAACCAACAACACCCAGGAGATGGCGATCCCGGTGGATCTGGTGTGGGCCCGTGCCGAGAAGTGGTTCGGCGATCACGGTCTGAACATCGAGAACAGCCAGCGTGGTGCCGGTCTGATGACCGCCAACGTGGAAAACTCGGCCGATGGTCTGGAGTGGCTGGATTGCGGCACCATGGGGTCCAAGGTGGCGCTGGGCAACCCCAACCTACAGATCAACCTGATCATCACCCAGAGCGGCAACAACAGCGTTGCCACCGTGAACGTCAAGGGCAATACCCAGCTCTACTTCGTCGAGTCCTCCGGCGAGCGGGTACTGGCTCCCTCCATCACCCCGGTGTGCGTCTCCCGCGGCAGCCTGGAACAGAGCCTGTTCTCCACCCTCGGCAACTGATCCTGCCGGGTATCATGAAAAACCCCGTTGCATGCAACGGGGTTTTTTTATGCCTGCTCTGCGCCCATCAGGGCGTGAGGGGAGGGATGACGAGGATCAGGGGGTCAGATCGCCGTGATAGAGCACATGGTCGCCGGCTTTGAGCACATAGCCCTTCCAGGGGAAGAGCTGATAGCCGCCGCCCTGCCAGGACCAGTTGCCCTCTTCGCCCTGGCGGATCAGCCGGATCGGCTCGCCCTCTGGCAGGGTCAGCTCGGCCTGACTCTGATCGGCATTGAACAGCACGAAAGCGCTGACGGTCTGACCGGCATCGATCGGGTTGAGGCGAATGCCCTGCTCGAACAGCCGCACGCACTGGCCTGCCAGCGCCGACCATTGATAACCCGCGCTGCCGATGCAGCCATGTTCGTCGCGATCCGCGCCGACCAGGGGCTCCTTCGGTGTCGTGTTGCAGGCGGCCAGCAGCAGGGTGGCCGCCATCAGGGTCAGGGTGCGCATGGTTACTCGTTGGCGTCCCGTTCGATGACGATGTTGGAGAAGCCCAGCTCCTTGAAGTAGTTCTCCCGGTAATCCTTCACGCTCTTCTTGTCGCGGCGGCACACCTGGGCCAACTGCTCTTCCATGGCGTGGAAGCGGGTCAGATCGATCCCCTCGGCGGCGGCAACGGCATCATAGATGCTGTTGAACTTGTCGTTGGCGTAGCCAATCTCCCTGGCCTGCATCTTGTAGGTGTAGGTAATCTTGAACGCCATGGCGTTATTCCTTTGATTTGGCTTGCTTGCGCTGGACGTACAGATAGAGGCTTTCGACCTTCTCTCTGGCCCAGGGGGTCTTGCGCAAGAACTTCAGGCTGGACTTGATGCTGGGATTATCGGTGAAGCAGCGGATATTGATCTGCTGCCCCAGCGCTTCCCAGCCATAGTGCGCGACCAGGGCCGTGACGATGGCTTCCAGGGTCAGCCCGTGCAGCGGGTTGTTCTTCTGGGAAGCGGGTTGATCGCTCATGCTTGCGCCGCCAGGGTGGCAAAGGGCTGACCCATGCGGGTGGTGACCCCGTTGGCCAGGTGCGGCTCGAAACCGGCCAGCATGCCCGGGCCAAACAGGCAGACCACGGTACTGCCCAGCTTGAACAGGCCCATCTCGGCCCCCTTTTGCAGGGTGATGGCTTCATCGCCGGTGTAGTCCCAGCGCACCACCTTCTTCTCTTTGGTCGGCGCTATGTTGCCGGCCCAGATGGTTTCGATGCTCGCGACGATAGTGGCACCGACCAGCACCAGGGCCATGGGGCCGTGGGGGGTTCGGAAGGTGGCCACCACCCGCTCGTTGCGGGCAAACAGGTTGGGCACGTTCTCGGCGGTGAGGGGGTTGACGGAGAAGAGATCCCCCGGCACGAACACCATGCTCTCCAGCACGCCGTCCAGCGGCATGTGGATACGGTGGTAATCCTTGGGTGCCAGATAGATGGTAGCGAAGTCGCCATCCTTGAACGGGGCCACCAGATCCTCATAGCCCCCCAGCAGCTCGCGGGCGCTGTAGTCGTGGCCCTTGGCCTGGATGATGCGACCTTGGCTGATGGGCCCGAGCTGGCTGACGGTGCCATCCACCGGCAGGGCCAGGGTCATGGCGTCTTCCACCACGGGGCGGATGCCGGGTTTGAGCTCGCGGGTGAAGAAGGCGTTGAAGCTCTTGTAGTGGGCCGGGCTCTCGTGCAGCGCCTCGCTCATGTCGACCTGGTACTGCTTGATAAAGGCCTCGATCACTTTGGTGGTGAGGTTACCCGCTTCGGCGGCGGCAAGTTTGCCCACCAGGCGGGAGAGGGCGTGTTTGGGCAGGCAGTATTGACCGGCAATTTTCAGGTTGTCAGTGATGCTCATGATCTTCATCTGGGAATGAGTTGAACGGGTCACAGTCGCGCCTGTTGGCGACCGTGGCGGGCTTCCTGCATGGTTTCCAGGATGCGGTGGTAGTTGTGGAAGCGATCGGCGCTGATGGCGCCCGCTTCGACCGCGGCACGCAGGGCGCAGCCGGGATCATCCTTGTGGGTGCAGTCGCGGAACTTGCAGCCACCCAGGTAGTCGCGAAACTCGACGAAGCACCAGGTGATGCGGTCGGCTTCCAGGTGCCAGAGGGCGAACTCGCGGATCCCGGGGGAGTCGATGAGATCGCCGCCGCTCGGGAAGTGGTAGAGCCGCGCCGTGGTGGTGGTGTGCTGGCCGAGCCCCGAGTTCTCGGAGATCTCGCCGGTGAGCACGTCCAGCCCCGGCATCAGGGCGTTGGTGAGGGACGACTTGCCCACCCCGGACTGGCCCACGAAGATGCTGATCTTGTCGGTGAGCGCCGCCTTGAGGGCGTCGATGCCCTCACCGCTCTCGCAGCTCACCAGCAGCACCTCGTAACCGAGCTTGCGGTAGGTCTCGAGCTGGTGCTCGATACGGGCGCGGGCCGCGTCATCGAGCATGTCGACCTTGTTCAGCACGATGAGGGGCGCTATCTCCACATCTTCTGCCGCCACCAGGTAGCGGTCGACGATGTTGGTGGAGAACTCGGGCATCACCGCCGAGACGATGATGATCTGGTCGATGTTGGCGGCGATGGGTTTGACCCCGTCGTAGAAGTCCGGCCGGGTCAGCACCGAGTGGCGCGGATGCACCGCCTCGATGACGCCGGCAGTCGCGGCATTGAGGCCGGGGCGCCACACCACCTTGTCGCCGCACACCAGGCTGCTGATGCTGCTGCGCCGCAGGTTGCTGCGGTGGATGGCACCATCGCTCGCCTCGACATCCGCGTGCTGGCCGAAACGGCTGATTACCACCCCTTCGATGGCGGGGCCGAACAGGGTGTCATCCACCTCTGTGGTGTGCTCTTTTTGCAGCCGCCGCTCGCGGTTGGCCTGGACGCGCCTTTGTTGACCCAGATTGAGTTTTGCTTTCTTTGCCACGGGGTTTGCCAGTTTATGAACAGATTCAAAGCCAGTATGATACATGCAAATTGGCAAAATTCCGCCATTCCTCCCAATAGAGAGAGCAATCATGACAGTCAGCGCGCAGAACCTGGTATGGATCGACATGGAGATGACGGGTCTGGACCCCGAAGAGAATGTGGTACTGGAGATCGCCACCATCGTCACCGACAAGGACCTGAACGTGCTGGCCGAAGGGCCGGTCATCGCCATCCACCAGAGCGAGGAAGAGCTGGGCAAGATGGATGACTGGAACGTCAACACCCACACCAAGAGCGGGCTGGTGGCCCGGGTCAAGGCGAGTGAATACGACGAGGCCAAGGCCGTTGCCGAGACCCTCGCCTTCATTCGCCAGTGGGTGCCGGAGCGCACCAGCCCCCTGTGCGGCAACAGCATCGGCCAGGATCGCCGCTTCATGGTCAAGCACATGAGCGATCTGGAAGCCTTCTTTCATTACCGCAACGTGGACGTCAGCACCATCAAGGAGCTGGTCCGTCGTTGGCAGCCTGAACTGCTGGATCAGTTCAAGAAGAGCGGCTCCCACCAGGCGCTGGACGACATCCGCGAATCCATTGCCGAACTGCAGTTCTACCGCGCCCACGTCTTCAAAATCTGAGTGGCTGGCAAGGGTTTGCCGTCGTTCGGTTGCTAAAATCAGCAGTTCGGCCAGCTTTTGAGCGAACGGCTGCAACCAGACAAAAAAGCCCTTGCAATTGGAATGTCTGCTCTTATAATTCGGCTCCCGTACAGTAGCGCAAGCAACCAAATGCTGTACGGTCTGTTTTCAGGTTTTGCGGGAATAGCTCAGTTGGTAGAGCACGACCTTGCCAAGGTCGGGGTCGCGAGTTCGAGTCTCGTTTCCCGCTCCAATCATCAGCACAGCCTCAAGACAATCCATGTTGCGGGAATAGCTCAGTTGGTAGAGCACGACCTTGCCAAGGTCGGGGTCGCGAGTTCGAGTCTCGTTTCCCGCTCCAAAATGTTTGCTGATGACGTTCCGATGCGGGAATAGCTCAGTTGGTAGAGCACGACCTTGC
>NZ_CAWMFQ010000057.1:0-16962 GCF_963866995.1 Aeromonas sp. ZOR0002
CGGGGACTCGGCCTCGAACACCCTGAGCGTGCAGATCGTGGATGACGTGCCGACGGCCAACGATGATGCTGACAGTGCCACTGAAGGTGTGTTCACTCCGGTGACGGGTAATGTCATTACCGGGGCGGGTACCATCGGCGGCACAGCCGGTGCCGGGGTGGACGTCATGGGGGCTGATGGTGCGGCAATCAGCCAGGTCGTGAGCTCGAACGGCAATTCAGACAGTAATCCTGCCGGTGGATTCACCGTGACCGGGCTGTATGGGACGCTGACCATGGGGCTGGATGGCGAATACAGTTATACGCTCACGGCGGCATCGGTTCCCGTGGGGGCCTCGGAGGTATTTACCTACACGCTCAAAGATGGCGATGGTGATACGGATCCGGCAACACTGACCATCAATATTGCTCAGGATACCCGTGTTCCTGTATTGACCATCGGCAATGCGACGGTTGATGAGGAGGGACTGCCTGAGGGGACCGCTGCCAGTGGTAATTCGGAGATATTCAATGGCAGCTTCACCATCAACACCCAAGGTGAAAATCTGACTACCTTGACCATCGGTGGGCAGGCTTACAATTTGACCAGTGGCGGCAGTCAGACCTTGATCAACAATACGGAAGGAATGCTGACGGTAACCGGTGTCAGCGGCCCCACAGCCGGTGTCTACACGGTGAACTATACCTACACGCTCAAAGACAATGTACTGACTCACAACGTTCAGGGCAACAGTGATACAGCGAATGGTCCGAGTTTCGTCGTGTCGGCTACGGATGCCAGTGGCGACAGTGGCACGGGTAACCTGCAGGTTGTGATCAGCGATGATGCCCCCATTGCCAATGCTGTTACCAATGCAGGCCAGGCGACTCAGGTGCAGAACACGAATCTGATGTTGATCCTCGATATCTCCGGCAGTATGGGTGACCCATCGGGCTATCAAGGCATGACTCGGATGCAGGTGATGCAGAAGTCCGCGTTGGAGCTGCTGGACAAATACAGCGCCTACGGCAGCGTCATGGTCAATATCGTGACCTTCTCCACTTCAGCCGCCAATCCGACCGGGGTGTGGGTCTCGATCGATGTAGCCAAGGCTATCATCCTTGGTCTTACCCCCACGGACTCGACCAACTACGATGATGCACTGAACGAGGCAATCAAAGCCTTTGGCGATACAGGTAAACTCGCTAATGCGCAAAATGTCTCTTACTTCATGTCGGATGGTCTGCCAAATGCCAACTCGTTGAGCGGTACCCCCGCCACAGTTCCTGATGGCAACAACTCGCTTGGCGGTGGGAACGGGATCGATGGTGACGGCACGACACTGAGTGGTGAAACCAAGGACTGGGCCGATTTCCTGACGGCGAACAACATCAATTCGTACGCGCTCGGGATGGGCTCGGGAGCGACCCAGTCTGCACTGGATCCCATTGCCTACAACGGGGTCAGTGGTGCCAGCCCGGCGAATACCACCGCAGTGGTGGTGACTGACTTCAGCCAACTGACCGCGACCCTTTTGAGCACCGTGGTAGCTCCGCCCCTGGCAGGACAACTGATCAACGGGGTAGCGGCGAGTGCCGGGGCCGATGGTGGCTGGCTCAATGCCATTACCGTGGGGGGAGTGACTTATACCTACAACCAGAAGACGGACTCCGCCGGCGTTTCGGGAGGAACATCAGTCGGGACCTTCAATACAGCGACCAATGAATGGACCATTACACTTGCAGGCGGCATCCTCAAGGTGGATATGGACAACGGCGCCTACACCTATACCCCGCCGTCATCCATTCCGGTCGGGGGGATAAACCAGGTCGTGGGTTACAGTGTGATAGACAACGATGGGGATACTGCGTCCAGCACCTTGTCCATCGTTATCAACCCGGCGGTCGGTCCTACCGTGGTTCGTGATGACTTTATCATCACCAACCAGGACCCGGCGACCATTCCGGATTGGGCCCTGCTTGCCAATGACACCGGGCCTCTGGCTGCGACCCAGATGATCACGGGCGTCTCGGGAGCTGTTGGAGGGACCGTCACAGACAATGCAGGCTCGGTAACATTTGACGATACTTCCGGCAATGCTACCCCCAGCTCTTACGAGGGTTCGTTCAACTACACCAATAGCACGACCACAGATACGGCCAAGGTGTATGTGGATGTGCAGAGCGGTTCGACACTCACCGGGAGCTATCTCGACGAGATCCTGATCGGAGGGTCTGGAAACGATACGCTCAACGGCAATGCCGGGAACGACATCTTGCTTGGAGGACTCGGTAACGACACCTTGAATGGTGGTGAGGGCAATGATCTCCTGATCGGTGGCGCTGGCAACGATACCCTGAACGGCGGCAACGGCAATGATACGGCCAGTTACTTCGACAGCGCTGCTGGGGTCACGGTCACAGTCAATGGTGCCAGTCAGAATACCGGAGGGGCAGGGACAGACAGCCTGAGCAACATGGAAAATCTGGTAGGGTCCATGTTCAACGACAGCCTGACCGGCGATGGTAATGCCAACGTCTTGAGCGGACTGGCAGGTAACGACATCTTGAGTGGTGGTGGTGGCGACGACCTGCTGATTGGGGGTACCGGCAGTGATACCCTGACTGGTGGGGCTGGCAAGGATACCTTCAAATGGATGGCAGGTGATGCAGGAGGCACGGATACCATCAAAGACTTCACCACGGGGGCCAATGGAGATGTTCTGGACCTGAGTGAACTGCTCAGTGGTGAGCATGCCGATGCGAGCACACTGGATCACTATCTTACCTTTGCTCCTGGTCCGGGCAGTGGCAAGTCGACTCTGACCATTGATCTGGATGGAGCGGGAAGTGGCACCACGACTCATACCATCCTCTTTGACAACGTGGATCTGACGGCTGGCAAATCCAATCTGCAGATCATTCAGGATCTGCTGGATCAGGGCAACCTCAAGGTCGATCCGTAAGCAGGGTATGGGGGCCGGGTGTGCCCGGCCCCTGTTATTTGATGGAGTGGGCAGATAAGATAGCTGCAGTATCAGGAGAGGGTCACCATGCAGTCATTCAACTGGGTCGACATCGACGGCATTCGCTATAGCTGGAACGGGCAGGACAATATCGTCTGCACCGGCCGCTTTGGCTATCAGGCCACGATGACGGGTGACACGCTCAACGGTCTGGAGCTGGAGAGCGAAGATGGTGAGGTGGCGGGGTTGCTGAATGTTGACTTTGCCGCTTCTCGTATCAGCTTCACGCCAGCAGAGGATGCGCCCCTGCCCCACATGATGGTGTTGGTCGGCCATGAGTGGGGGCAGCAGGAGTATTCGTTGCAAAGTCTGAGCGATACCTCCTTGCAGGGGCTGCTCAGCCACGGTGAGGAGCTTGACTGGGGGGCGCTGGCCGTTGTGACGACGTCCGAGCCGAATCTGCCATCACAAGGTCATGTTCTGTCGTGGGATTCGTTCCACTTTGAGGATGAATCGCTGTTTGGCAGCCCGGCGCCTGCTCCCGTGATGACAAGCCATGGCAATTCAGGAGGAGGGGAGATCAGCATCAATATCGACATGACCAATCAGGTGCTGGACCAGATCCCGCCGACACACGATATATGAATCCCAATCGACGACATGCATAATGACCTCCATCTAAATGATGGAGGTTTTTTTATGTGGCGTCCCCTTCTTACCCTGTCCGCGCTGGTTGTCAGTGCCCCCTTGCTTGCCATCGAGGTTCCCCAGGCCCCTCATCTGGTCGTCAGTGGCTATGCGGAGCAGAAGGCCGAACCAGACATGCTGACGCTCAATGTGGCCGTCACGGCACTGGAGAAGCAGGGCATCAAGGCCAAACAGCAGGTAGATACCAAGGTAGCTGCCTTCTTTGGCCAGCTGGAGAGCCTCGGCATCAAGCGCAGCGACGTCGAGGCGGGCAACCTGGTGATCTCCCCCGAGTATCAGTATCCCCAGAACAAGCAGCCTGAAATGGTGGGTTACCGTGCCCAGCGCCAACTGGCCGTCAAACTCTATCAACTCGACAAACTCAGCCAGTTGATGGATACCGCCCTCAAGGCGGGTCTGGAGTCCGTGACCCAGATAGAGTACGGCCTGAAGTCACCACAGGTCATCAAGGAGCAGGCCCGGCTTGGTGCTGTCGCTGATGCCACGAGCAAGGCGGAGTCCCTGGCCAAGGCTTTCGGCATGAAGCTTGGCAAAGTGTATAGCGTTGAATACCGCAACAGTTCCCCCATGCCGGTCTATACCCGTGCCATGAAGGCCGCGGCAGCCCCTGCCGCCGACATGATGGAAAACAGCTATCAACAGCAGCAGATCAGCATCACTGACAATGTAGAAGCCGTCTTCCTGCTGGAATAACACAGCCCCTTTGTCCATCACTCAAACCCGAGGCACCCCCTCGGGTTTGTCATTGCAGGGGCTTGCAGGACAAGCGAGCCGCGAACTGGGTCAGGTGAAACGGGAATGGAATAAAAAAATGCCGGTCACTGACCGGCATTTTTGTTGGAGAGGGATGATGCCTAGCCCAGGTTGGTCGCCAGCTTGCGTTGGCTCTTCTGTTTGAGCAGATAGCCGATACCGAGTACCAGGACCCAGGCCGGGATCAGCTCGACCGAGATGCGGGTGCCGTCGTTCATGTACATGATCACCAGGATGGCGGCCATGAAGGCGAGGCAGAGGTAGTTGCCAAACGGGCTCCACAGTGCCTTGAACTTGGTGGTGACCCCTTCTGCGGCCTTCACCTTGCGGAACTTGAGGTGCGCCAGGCTGATCATGGCCCAGTTGATGACCAGGGCGGAGACCACCAGAGACATCAGCAGACCAAAGGCCTTGCCCGGGATCAGGTAGTTGATGAGCACACACAGCAGGGTGGCCGCGGCCGAGATGGTGATGGCGGTCAGGGGCACGCCGCTCTTGTTGGTCTTGAGCAGGGCCTTGGGGCCGTTGCCCTGCTTGGCTAGGCCAAACAGCATGCGGCTGTTGCAGTAGACGCAGCTGTTGTACACCGACAGCGCGGCGGTCAGCACCACCAGGTTAAGTACGTTGGCTACCAGGTTGCTGTCGAGCGCATGGAAGATCATCACGAACGGGCTGCCGCCTTCCACTACCTTGCCCCAGGGATAGAGGGAGAGCAGTACGGTCAGGGCGCCGATGTAGAAGATGAGGATGCGGTAGATCACCTGGTTGGTGGCCTTTGGGATGCTCTTCTCGGGATTGTCCGCTTCCGCTGCCGTGATGCCGACCAGCTCCAGACCGCCGAAGGAGAACATGATGAAGGCCATGGCCATCACCAGCCCGCCGACGCCGTTGGGGAAGAAGCCACCCTGGGCCCAGAGGTTGCTGACCGTGGCCTCGGGGCCACCGCTGCCGGAGAACAGCATCCAGCCGCCGAATCCGATCATGCCGAGAATGGCGACCACCTTGATGATGGCGAACCAGAACTCCATCTCGCCGAACGCCTTGACGTTGGAGAGGTTGATGGCGTTGATCAGCACGAAGAAGAAGGCCGCCGACATCCAGGTCGGGATCTCGGGCCACCAGTACTGGACATAGATACCGACTGCCGTCAGCTCGGCCATGCTCACCAGTACATAGAGCACCCAGTAGTTCCAGCCGGAAGCGAAGCCGGCGAAGTCACCCCAGTACTTGTAGGCAAAATGGCTGAATGAGCCGGCAACCGGCTCTTCCACCACCATCTCGCCCAGCTGGCGCATGATGAGGAAGGCGATGAAGCCGCCGATGGCATAGCCCAGCAGCACCGCAGGGCCCGCCATCTTGATGGTGTCGGCAATGCCGAGGAACAGGCCTGTACCGATGGCACCGCCCAGTGCGATAAGCTGGATATGGCGGTTTTTCAGACCGCGCTTGAGCTCCTCGCCGTGTTGTTGAAGATCCATGCTTCCTTCCTTACGTCGCTGAAATCACTCGGCTCGCGTCCCGTCAGCCACAGCACGTCCTCTGCCTGGCGCGGCATCTTGTGCCGAAAACGTGACGAAATCCGTATTTATATCGTTACGGTTTGCCGCTGGCTGTTTTTTGTAGCGGCTACCAACCCGAGCAGAATAGTGATAATCGACCGTTCATGCACCTGTTTTCCTCATCATTGGCTGCTGTTTTGTGCGCCATGCAGGTTTTTCATGATCTGGAAAGGGGTTTTGAGAGTGATTGCTGGTTTTGCGTTCGAATGGATTTTAATCTATTGACTCAGTCCGGTTTTCATGGCCTTGTTGCCCTTTGATAAAAAGGGACTCATATGATGGAGCGTATAGTCGGTGGCCTGGTGATGGCCGTGCTCTGGCTCGGGATCTGGCTATCCCCCATGTTGCTGACGATGGCGATGAGCAGCCTTGTTGTCTGGGGCTGGTTGGGAGCGGATTACCTGGTTAACCACATCGCCATGGTGCTGATCCTTGCTGCCGGGATGGGGTTGGTGCCAGCCTGCTGGCTGAGCGAGCGAGTCCGCAAGGGCAGGGGACTCATCCATTTTCACGGCATGTTGATGAACAACAAGGAGCTCAACAAGCCCTGAGCCTGCTTGCCCCGCGAGTGATGGGATGCCAGCGATGATGCTGGCATCATTTTTTCATCCTGTTTCTCTGTTTCGTTATCTTGCCACTCATCTATTTCATGGTGCGTTGTGCTGTGACAGCCTTGCAGGTTAGCAGAGCTGGCGGCGAAGGCCGGTCGCTTCCAGGATCTTGGCGCTGATCTCCTCGACCGAGTGGGAGCTGGTATCGAGGAAGCGGATCGCCTCCTGGCGGAACAGCCTCTCGACGCTGGCCAGCTCCTGTTTGCATTGATCAAGCGAGGAGTAGCGGCTGTTGGCGCGGCGCTGGTTGCGGATCTCGTGCAGCCGCTGCGGCATGATGGTGAGGCCGAACAATTTGTGGCGATTGGCCTTGAGGGCGGCGGGCAGCTCCAGCGATCCCATGTCCTGCTCGATAAAGGGATAGTTGGCGGCGCGAATGCCAAATTGCAGTGCCAGATAGAGGCTGGTCGGTGTCTTGCCGCAACGGGAGACCCCGATGAGGATGATGTCTGCCTCGTCATACTCCCTGGTGGTGATGCCATCGTCGTTGGCCAGCGCAAAGTTGACCGCTTCGATGCGATCGTCGTAAAGCTTGCGGTTTTCCATGCCATGGGTGCGATGCAACCTGGGTTCGGCCTTGATACCGAGCTCCTGTTCGAGAGGGCTCACGAAGGTGTTGAGAAAATCGTGGCTGCTGGCCTGGGCCTTGAGCACCTCTTCACGCACCATGGGGTCGACGATGGTGTGAAACAGAATGGGGCGCACCCCGGTCTGGCGAAACTGCTCGTCAATGCGTGCCCGTACCTGGCGCGCTTTCTCCTGGGTCTCGACAAAGGGGATGGTGACCTGCTCGAAGGCCAGGGGAAACTGGCTCAACACGGCGTGGCCGAAGACTTCGGCGGTGATGGCGGTGCCGTCGGATACATAGAATACGGTGTGCACTGCGGACTCCTGTGGTGCGCTCCAGAGGGCGGCGAGAAATAAGTATCTCTCGAAACCATATCGTTTTTGTCAACAGATCTGCCATGCCCAAGTTGTGAACTCGCTTGCAAACCTGAGTCGTTACCTTTTTGTGTCGCTATTGTAGAATGCCTGTGTCAAACGACCATCCCCAACTCTTGCTCGGGGATTTTTTTGACAATAAATAGAAAACGTTTTCATGGTCGTTGGCAACAGACACTAACAAAAACACACGACTTGGCACAGCAGGTGAATTGTCACCCTGGCCCCCCAACCTGGAGACATGCAAATGCAACAGTACGTACTCTGGTACGAACAGCTCGGTATGCAGGACGTTGAACGCGTCGGCGGCAAGAATGCATCCCTTGGCGAGATGATCAGCAACCTCTCGGGGGTCGGCGTGTCCGTGCCGGGCGGGTTTGCGACCACGGCCTTTGCGTTTAACGAGTTTCTGGAGTTAAGCGGCCTCAACGGCAAGATCCATGACTTGCTCGACAGTCTGGATGTGGATGACATCGCCGCCCTCAACCGGGCCGGTCAGCAGATCCGCGACTGGGTGGTGGAAGCACCCTTCCAGCCCGCTCTGGAGCAGGCGGTGCGCGAGGCCTATGACAAGCTGAGCGCGGGGCTCGAGGCATCCTTTGCCGTGCGCTCCTCCGCCACCGCGGAAGACATGCCGGATGCGTCGTTTGCCGGTCAGCAGGAGACCTTCCTCAACGTGCGCGGCATCGATGCCGTCATGACTGCCATCAAGCATGTGTTTGCCTCTCTGTTCAACGATCGCGCCATCTCCTACCGGGTCCATCAGGGCTATGACCACAAGGGGGTCGCTCTCTCTGCCGGGGTGCAGCGCATGGTGCGCTCGGATCTCGCTGCCTCCGGCGTCATGTTTACCCTGGACACCGAATCCGGCTTCAACGACGTGGTCTTCATCACCGGCGCCCAGGGTTTGGGCGAGATGGTGGTGCAGGGGGCCGTCAACCCGGACGAGTTCTATGTGCACAAGCCGACCCTCAAGGCCGGGCGCCCTGCCGTGGTGCGCAAGACGCTGGGTTCCAAGCTCATCAAGATGACCTACTCCGGGGATGCCGGTCATGGCCGTCAGGTGAAGGTGGTCGACACCACCGATGCCGAGCGCAACCGCTTCTGCATCACGGACGAGGAAGTGATGGCCCTGGCAAAGCAGGCCCTCATCATCGAGCAGCATTACGGTCGTCCGATGGACATCGAGTGGGCCAAGGATGGTCAGGATGGCAAGCTCTACATCGTTCAAGCCCGTCCGGAAACCGTGCGTAGCCGCCAGGAAGCCAATACCCTCGAGCGCTTTGCCCTCAAGCAAACCGGCAAGGTGCTGATCGAGGGGCGCGCCATCGGCCACAAGATTGGCGCGGGTCCGGCCCGTGTCATCTCCTCCATCAGCCAGATGGATGAAGTGCAGCCTGGCGATGTGCTGGTCACCGACATGACGGATCCGGATTGGGAGCCCATCATGAAGCGCGCTTCCGCCATCGTCACCAACCGGGGTGGGCGCACCTGTCACGCCGCCATCATCGCCCGGGAGCTTGGCATTCCGGCAGTGGTGGGTTGCGGCAAAGCCACCGACCACATCCAGGATGGTCAGCTCATCACCGTCTCCTGTGCGGAAGGGGACACCGGCTTCATCTATGACGGCGAGCTCGACTTTGACGTGGCGGTGACCGAGGTGGGCAACATGCCGCGCCTGCCCATCAAGATCATGATGAACGTCGGCAATCCGGACCGCGCCTTCGATTTTGCCCAGTTGCCGAATGCCGGCGTGGGCCTGGCCCGCCTCGAGTTCATCATCAACCGCATGATCGGGGTCCACCCCAAGGCGCTGCTGGAGTTCGATCAGCAGACCCCGGAACTCCAGGCCACCATCACCAGGATGATCGCGGGCTACGAGAGCCCACGGGAGTTCTACGTAGCCAAGCTGACGGAAGGGATCGCCACCCTGGCGGCCGCCTTCTGGCCTGAGCGGGTCATCGTGCGGATGTCGGACTTCAAGTCCAATGAGTACGCCAACCTGGTGGGGGGCCGTGGTTACGAACCCCATGAAGAGAACCCCATGATCGGTTTCCGTGGCGCGTCGCGCTACATCGCCGACAGCTTCCGCCCCTGCTTCGCCCTCGAGTGCGAGGCGATGAAGCGGGTGCGGGATGTCATGGGGCTGACCAACGTCGAGGTGATGATCCCCTTCGTGCGTACCCTGGGTGAGGCGGAACAGGTGGTGGAGATACTGGCTGAGAACGGCTTGCGCCGTGGCGAGCGCGGCCTGAAAGTCATCATGATGTGCGAACTGCCCTCCAATGCGCTGCTGGCGGACAAGTTCCTCGAGCACTTCGACGGCTTCTCCATCGGCTCCAACGACATGACCCAGTTGACCCTGGGGCTGGATCGGGACTCCGGGCTCATCGCCCACCTGTTCGACGAGCGCAACGAGGCGGTCAAGGCTCTGCTAGCCATGGCCATCGCCGCCGCCCGCAAGGCGGGCAAGTACGTGGGGATCTGCGGCCAGGGGCCGTCCGATCACCCGGACTTCGCCGCCTGGCTGGTCGAGCAGGGGATCGATTCCGTGTCGCTCAACCCGGATACCGTGGTCGACACCTGGCTCTATCTGGCCGAGCAGCACAAGGCCGGCTGAGCCGCTTTTGTGCCTGTGTGGCGATAGCGCTGCACTGTGATAAAAGACACGGCGTCCGAGAGGGCGCCGTTTTCATGCCGGCATGCGGTGCATGTCTATGTTGTCCGATGCCTGCCTTCTCCTGCGCAAAAATGGCGTGCCAGATCATGCTGTTACGATCCACAACCTCGCCGAACTATAGGCCAATCTGAGGGCCGGGATGTCGATAAGGGCGTCGGGGGAGGCCGTGCGTGGCCATGAGCCCGAGCCGCAGGCAGGCTAGCAAGTCGCAGCCGCGCCTTGCCCCTGGGGGGCGGGAAATGTGCAGTTGCGGGCAAGCAGATCAAGTTGTGACTTTGGTCCCATTGGTTGGCATAAGTCAGGGAATGAGTGAGGCCGGTGACACTGCGCCCGATGAGAGGGCGCGAGAATGATGCCGTCATGGGCTGCAATCCAAAGCGGGTGCCTCATATTGCCTCTGCCCGGATGGAACCTGGGCAAACACAGTCGTCACCATCGCTGATAACACTCCAATCACAAATAAAGCAATAAGAGGGGTCATGGAGAGAGATATCAGTTTTTTGATGGTCGGTCTCCTTGCCATGATATCAAGGCAAGCCTTGAAAACGCTTTCTCTTGGCGCTCCTCTGTTTTAATAACGGCAATACCTCAGAGTTTAATTCCGAAAAAATTTAAAACTCATTTTTTTATCTTGCTCATTCACGTCCCTTTAGCAGAAATATGTTCATATCTCATTGTTATTAAATGATTTTATTGTTGATGAATGGCAAGGTAATTTGATTGGCATGCACTGGCGGTCTTATTATGTGAGCATAAAACGATTCAGTCTGGATACAGCAATTGAACTGATAATGGTGCCGTATGAGGGGAGATGCCGGTGGGCCAGATAGGGCATGGCTTGATAAAGAGGTAACCATGCTTGAAGTGAATGTCAGCGATGATGAGGTGACCCGTGCCACTTGCTTTTTGCCGTCATTGTGTGGTGGCTGTCGCTATATTAAGCCCAATTCATTCAGTAGGGGGGAATAGCGGGTGACGACCATCATAAGCCATAGCATCGAAGGTCATGATTATATCAGGCATACTATTGAACCCATCGCCAACCTGCATGTCGGGGATATTGTTGCAGTTGAGGTTATTTCATTTTCAGAAAAAAAGGCTGTCTTTTCCAGAGCCAACTTCAGCAACATGACCACCTCCTACGCCGCATGGCTATTTACGCAACAACTGGTGTTCTTTAAAGATCTTAATAAAATCGACAGTCGCCTCTATCAGGCGGTGTTTCTCCGTGTCGATATGCATTTGATGGAATGCTTTATCTCTTGGGAAGATTTCGGTTCGTATATATCGAATTTTGGACTGAGTATGGCCTTTGAGATGGCGGATATTGCTGATGGTATCCCAGATTTGGCATTGAATAATATGGCGAGGCTTAGAAGATTAGGGGTCAAGTTATGGATAAACAATGCCGATGAATCCTTGTTGTCGATGGACCATGTATCCGCAGCCTTGTTCGATGGCATTAGGGTCAATAAACAGTTCTTCTGGCGCTGCTTCACCCGATGTGATGGCACCGCCATGACCAGGCTCACTGCTGACTGGGGGCATGACAATGTCATCATCGAGGGGGTCGAAAACAAGCATCACCTCTCATTCCTCAGATTACATGGCTTTGTTCAGGGGCAAGGGTTTTATTGGCGGGCCAGATTATTACGCAACCTCATTTCGAGTCTGTGATTGATGAAAAACCTGACCGGTCCTAACGGAATTAGATGAAAACATATTATGCGTGTTTGGTCGTGATTTAAAAAATAGTTAGAGAAATGCCAGCGCTCTTCACCCTGTAAACAAGGAGCAACGGCAATGAATTACTGCATATTGATGGCTGAGATAAATATCAACGTGATGTCGTGTTGCATCAATGAATTTCCCTGACCTGAGAGAACCTTGTCGATAATATGGACAAGACGGGCAGATGCCGGCTTTATCGCGAGCGGGTCGGGGGACCATACCACAGATGTATCGAGGGTCTCCTGCATGTCTCACACCGCCCGTCCAACGACCAAATACGCCTTTAGTACCAAATATTTCTGGTTACTTGCCATGCCCATGTTGCTGGGGATCGGTGGGGTGTTTGCACTCTCTATCTTCAATCATCGCGCCGGGGTGGAGCAGAAGCTGGTGATTCTCAACCACGCCATTGCGATCGCCGAAGCGGAGAGCCTCGAACAGGTGGAGCAGGTGTTGGTCGCCGAGGTCAATGCCGACGAGCTGCGTCCTCTGACCTTCTCCGAGGAAGACAAGGCCTACAGCCGCAACCTGTGGAATGACAAGGTGACGCTCGGCGAGCAACTGAACCTGATCTACTACGCCGATGCGAGCGGACAGAGTTTTTCCAATAACGAGGAGCAGGATCTGGCCTGGGACACCACCCAGTTTGACTCGACGAATCGTGCCTGGTTCAAGGGGGCGCTCGGCACCTCCGGTTTCAGCTGGACCGGCGCTTATCCGGATGCGCTGACCGGGGCCTATACCCTGACCGTCTCCCATCGGCTAAGGCCATTTGGGGGGGTGAAGGAGCGTGTCATCGGCCTCGACATCAACCTGCCCGCCTGGTCGCAGCGGCTCAGCACCATGCTCTATCGGGACAACGGCTTGAATCACCTGCTGTTTGACCGATCCAGCGGCCAGATCCTGGTCCATTCCCAGGCCGAGTTCAATGGTCAGGTCATCGCCTATCCCTGGCTAGCGCGGCTGGAGGGAGCGTCCGGCACCTTCTTCTCGGAGGAAGTCGGCCAGTATGTGGCTTATCAGGCCCTGCCGGGGCGTTCGAACCTACTGGCCATCACTATGCTGCCGAGGCGAGACGCGGTGGCCTTGGTGGGGGGCGGTGCCGTCATTGTGCTGTTGCTGTTGTCGAGCGCTCTGTTCATCGTGATGGCGATCCTCTTTCGCTTGCGGCTGTCGGCGCTGATCGGGGGGCTTATCCAGATGGTGCGCCTGCTGCGTTTGAGCTCGACGCAGGAGAGGGCGACGATGATACTGCCGGATTTCCCGGAGATAGTGGAGCTGCACGAGGAGCTGAATCTGGTCTCCGATCGCTTGCAGGCGTCGCACGATGCCGCCAACCGGGATGCACTGACCGGTCTTTATAATCGCCGCTTCCTGGATGAACGGCTCAGGCAACTGCACAGCGAGGGGAGGCCGTTCGTGCTGGCGCTGGTGGATCTCGACAACTTCAAGAGCATCAATGATGGCCATGGCCATGCCGTCGGTGATGTGGTGTTGCGCCGCTGCGCCTCGCTCGGGCAGGAGCGGCTCGCCAATGCGGCCTCCCTGTGCCGGTATGGTGGCGAGGAGCTGGTCGCCCTGTTCGAACACTGCACCCTGGCCGAGGCCGAGTGGCTGATGGCACAGTGGCGCCAGGGGGTGGGTGAGATGAGATGGCGGGATGAGGCGATGAAGGTGACCTTCAGTGGAGGCATCGGCGCGACCGAGGGGCGCACTCCGGAAGCGTTGATGGAGCAGGTGGATCAGGCCCTGTACCGCGCCAAGCAAGATGGCAAGGATCGAATCTATCGCGCCACCGGGCTTTGATGGCACAGTCCGGCAGCCCTTCTCTGTGGTGGTGCAATTGTGGGCTGGCCAGCCAGCACGATCAGGGGGCGTGACAGAGGGGGCCCGGATGCCCCTTATCGATACACTCTCACCCCTCCAGCTGTTAAGGTAGCGAGAGACAGGTTAACTGGATGGACTCATGACCCTATTGCAGTGGCACAAGGCCAGGCTGGCCCTTCACGGCAGCCAGACCCTCTTCATTCCCGATCTTGAGCTGGCGCCTCAAGCGTGCTGGGCCTTCGTCGGCAGCAACGGCAGCGGCAAGACGGCGCTGGCGTCGGCCCTGTGCGGCGAGCTGGCCGTGCGTGCCGGAGCGGTATCTGGTCGAGTCCTGTCCGAGCGACTCTCGTTCGAGTCGCAGCAACAGCTGGGGGAGCTGGACTGGCAGCGGCGCAATACCGACATGCTGGGAGAAGAGGAGGAGGCGGGGTATCGGGTATCGACCCTGATGCTGGAGGCGGGGGGCGAGGAGCATGAGGCCCGCGCGCTGCTGGCCCGTTTTGGCATTGAATCCCTGTGGGAGCGCCCCTATCGCTACCTCTCGAGCGGGGAGGGGCGCAAGCTGCTGCTGGCCCGGGCCCTGCTGGGGCGACCCGAGCTGCTGGTGCTGGACGAACCCTTCGATGGCCTGGATCAGGGGGCCAGGGCTTCTTTGATGATGTTGCTGGCCGACCTGGTGTCAGAGGGGCTGCGTCTGGTGGTGATCGTCAACCGTTTTGATGAGATCCCCCCCTTTGCCACTCACCTCGGCCTGCTCGGCGAGTGTCGTCTGCTGCTGGCGGGGGAGCGCGAGGCGGTGCTCGGCAGCCAGGAGGTGGCCCAGCTGGCTCGCGCCGAAACCACGTCCCCCCGTTTGCCGCCACCGCTGACGACACCCGAGCCCTTGCCTCCCGGCCCTCGGGTCGTCATGAAAGCCATGCGTATCGCTTACGGGGATCAGGTGATCATCGACGGGCTCGACTGGACCATTGACGAGGGGGAGCACTGGCAACTGGTGGGACCAAACGGCGCTGGCAAGTCGACCCTGCTCTCCCTCATCACCGGAGATCACCCGCAAGGTTACAACAATGAGCTCCATCTGTTCGGACGGCGGCGGGGCAGCGGCGAGAGCATCTGGGAGATCAAGCGCCACATCGGGCTCGTGAGCCCGGCGCTGCATCTGGACTATCGTGTCAGCTGCCCGGTGCAGACAGTGATCCTCTCCGGTTTCTACGACTCCATCGGGCTTTATACCCGGCCGGGGGATCGTCAGCTGGCGCTGGCCAACCAGTGGCTGGCCCTGCTGGGGCTGGCCGATCAGGGGGCGCAGCCTTTCCACTCTCTCTCTTTCGGTCAGCAGCGACTGGTGCTGATCGCCCGTGCCCTGGTCAAACATCCGCCGCTGCTCATCCTGGACGAACCCCTGCAGGGACTGGATCCCCTCAACCGTCACCTGGTACGGGAGATGGTGGCGCGCCTCGTGGGCGAGGGAACCCAGCTGTTGTTCGTTTCCCATCATGCCGATGATGCACCCCCCGGTCTGACCCACAGGCTGAGCTTCGTGCCAAGGGAGGGGGGAGGATACGACTATCTGCAGGAGCGTCTGGGGGGCTGAGCCGTCCGGGCGGCATGGTCAGAGAGGGGCTGGTTCGGCAAGGAGCGGCGGCATCCCCAGCAGCGTCCACCACAGCCCGAAGAAGAGCATGATCCCCAGCCAGAGCCAGGCCAGATAGTGACGGGTGGCCGCCATCCCCGTCACCGTCACCATGAGTGCCGCCCCGAAGGCGATGAGGGCGAACAGAAAGGGCGCCATATTGTCCATCATGGCGGTCATTTCACCAGGGAGAGGATCTGGCGAAATGCCGGATGGCGGCAATCCCTCATCAGCGCGTAAAGACACATCTCCACCGACGTCAGCGCAGCTCCCCTGGCCGCAAGCTGGCCGATGGCGAGATCCCGGTTGGCGGCGGAGCGGGACGACACCGCATCCACCACCAGCGAGACCCCGGCACCGCTGGCGAGAAGCCCCAGCACGCTCTGGTAGACGCAGATATGGGTCTCGATGCCACATACCAGCCAATGCTCGACCCCGCTCTCGGCCAACGCGGTCGCCACCGTCGGCTCCCCCAGGGCGCCGAAGCTGTATTTGGGCAGCACAAGATCGCCTGCCTGCAGCGACTGCAATTCGGGCACGGTGGCACCGAGCTTGCCCGGGTTCTGCTCCAGCCAGACAACCGGCAGCCCCAGCACCCTGGCCCCTTGCACCAGCCTGGCGGTATTGGCAATCAGGGCGTCGCTCTCCTCGACCAGGCGGGCTAGCTTGCCCTGGATATCGACCACCAGCAGGCCGGTGGTGTTTTGCTCAAGCATGAATGTCTCCTTGTTTGTGGCGGACAGCCTCGCCTGAAGGCTTTCGTTGGCTGACTGAGTGGCGCTGCTTCACTCGCTTGCCGTGTCTGGGCATTCAAGGTAGGTCATCGCCTCGATGTTGTTGCCATCGGGATCGCGCAGGAAGGCGGCGTAGTAATTGGGGGCATAGTGGGGACGCAGCCCCGGCAGCCCATTGCAGGCAAAACCTGCCTTGATCCCCGCGTGATGGAACGCATCCACCTGGGGCGCGTCGTCGGCCCTGAATGCGAGATGGCAGGAGGCGCCCTGCTGCCCCCGCTCAATCAGGAAGCCCACGTGATCGCGGCCCATCAGGCCAAAACCGGCAGCCGTCTCATCAGACCATTTGAGTTCTATCAAAAGAGGAGCCAGCACGGTGGCGTAGAAGTGCTGACAGGAGTCAAAACGCACCACCTTGATTTCAACATGATCGAACACGGTGACTCCTTGTGTGGCCTGGGTGTAGAGCAGCCCATCAGGCCCTCATGGGAACCCGTTGAAATGGGTATCGAATGACCACAATAAGTCAGTTTGACGCCAGGCAGGGAGAGGGCAAGGCGCATAACTGCGTGCTCCGTCAAAGATTTCTCATCCAGTTGCGGGATGCGCTTTGCTTCGTGCTGGCCAAGCTTGCCCGGTTTTGTTGCTTGGCGAAGGCTACGAGCTCTGTTATGGTGTGAACAATTAGCCGTTTGGATGGCTAGATGGTTGTGCGCTGACTGCATGTTCGCGCCCCCGACCGCTCACCGTTTTGATGATCATGTTGACAGGGAGTATTTATGCAACGTCGTTCCTTCTTCACCCTTTCCGCCCTGGCGTTGCTCGCCAGCAGCCTGCCGC
>NZ_CAWMFQ010000058.1:0-2488 GCF_963866995.1 Aeromonas sp. ZOR0002
CGGAGCACGCTGCGCGTGCATCTTGCCGACTTCGTCGGTGGGCAGCCACTCGGACACCGCACCCAATTTTGGTCTGTGCTTTAACGTGTTCAGCCAACACGAATTCGCTGCGCCGTTGCGCTGGAACGGGGCGTAATGTAAGGGATAGGCGCGAGGCGGTCAATGCAATTTTTTATCTTTTGCCACTGTTTGCTCAATAAGCGAACCAAGTGACTAAAAATATGCCGTTTCCTATCCCTTTCCATCAATTTTCAACCGCTTCGTGCAAATGTTCTCCTCGAATCGCCTCTTCCAGCGAGCCGTAGAACTCCAGCTCTCCCGCCACCGGACGCACCTTGGCCCGCGCCAGGGTCTTGAGGGGCTGGAATTGCAATTCAGCCACCTTGAGACGGACCCCCGCCTTGGCCATGCGTTTTGCGAACTGCTGGAAGGCGGTGAGACCGCCAGCATCCAGGATGGAGACCGCCTCCATTTGCAGGATCAACTCCTTGTGGTCCTTCACCTGGGCAAGCAACTCGTCAAAGACCCGCTCGGCGGCGGCAAAGAACAGTGGCCCGTTGATCTTGTAGACAAGGGTCGAGGGGGACACCTCGCTGGCATAGCGCTTGTGATCCGCCAGATTGTGCAGCCTGGTCATCTTGGCGATTTCACGCATGAACAGCAAAGAGGCCAGGATCACACCGAAGGTGATGGCAATGACCATGTCGAAGATGACGGTCAGCGACAGGCAGACCAGCAGCACCAGCACATCGGATTTGGGCGCCCGGCGCACCAGATCCACCACCTTGTGGGCCTCGCTCATGTTCCAGGCCACCAGCAGCAACAGGGCGGCCATGGCAGAGAGCGGCAACCAGGAGAGCCAGGGAGCCAGCACCAGGATGGCAGCCAGCACCACCAGCGCATGGACAATACCGGAGATGGGCGAGGTGGCACCGGCCCGCACGTTGGCGGCGGAGCGCGCGATGGCGGCCGTCGCCGTGATGCCACCGAAGAAAGGAGCCAGGATGTTGCCAAGGCCCTGCCCCACCAGCTCGCCGTTGGAGCTGTGCTTGCGACCCGTCATACCATCGAGCACCACGGCGCAGAGCAGGGATTCGATGGCTCCCAGCATGGCCATGGAGAAGGCGGCGGGCAGCAGCCGCTCGATGGCGGCGAGGTTCCACTCCACCGGCGCCCCGTCCGGCCCCGGCAGCGCCCAGGGCATCACCAGGGTCGGGGCGATGGGGGGAATGCCCATGCCCTGACTGCCGTCGGCCAAGGTATAGCTGAACTTGCTGCCGATGGTGGCCACCTCCACCCCGAACTGGTGCAGACCAAACGCCAGGCCCACCCCCACCAGCACGGCGGGCAGATGGCCGGGTACCGGCAGGCGCAATCTCGGCCAGAGCAGCAGCACCGCCAGCGTCGCCACCCCGACGAGGGTGTCCCCCCACTGCCAGCTTGGCAGGGCATGGGCCAGCGCCTGTACCTTGCCCAGATAGGTTTCCGGCATCTCCAGGACCTGCAGGCCGAAGAAATCCTTGATCTGCAGGGTGGCGATGACGATGGCGATACCACCGGTGAACCCCAGGGTCACCGAGGGGGGAATGTACTCGATGAGGCGCCCGAGACGCGCCATGCCCATGGCCACCAGGAAACAGCCCGAGATCAGGGTGGCCATCAAGAGGCCGCCCACACCGAATTGCTGGGCCACCGGGTAGAGGATCACCACGAAGGCGGCAGTGGGGCCAGAAATGGAGAAGCGGGATCCCCCGGTCACGGCGATGACGATGCCGGCGATGATGGCGGTATAAAGCCCGTGCTGGGGCGGCACCCCACTGGCGATGGCCAGTGCCATGGCAAGGGGAATGGCGATGATGCCGACCGTGATGCCGGCGATGAGGTCGCGGCCAAAGCGCGCCACGCTGTAGGGTTCGTCAATGCAGGATTGGCGCAATGCGATGGCCAGCTTCACGCCTTGTAAGGAAGCTTGATTGTGCATGTCTAGGGTAATACCAGAAGAGGGAGACAAAGGCCGGGGTGAACCGGCACCCGATCATCATCAAGGGCCGGCAGAGCTGTCGACGCGGCGATGGTATCGAAGGCAACCATACCCGACCCGGCCAGATAATTCGATGGGCGGGATCAAGAAATGGCCATGAGCGCGCAATATTGTCGGTGACACCCCGAATATCAACGCCGTTTCCCGCCACGGCAGGTTTCCCCGGACTCGCTACTCTGCGGATGAACGACACCACGCCTCCTCCTGGCAGCATGCGGGAATCAGGATACCAAGCAGGCACAACCCGACCAAAGGCGCGCTCTCAAGCTCCTGATTGTGCTGAAAATAGTCCGTGTTGCCCAAGTTTTGGGCAAACGGCCCAAAAAGCCATTTTTTACGCCGACAGGCGGGTTGACACCCGGGAGATGGGCCATTAATATCCGCCCCGTCTCGACGAGACAGGCCATTCCTCCTTAGTTCAGTCGGTAGAACGGCGGACTGTTAATC
>NZ_CAWMFQ010000059.1:0-1955 GCF_963866995.1 Aeromonas sp. ZOR0002
TGCGGCGCCGCCAGTAGAGTGTGAAAAGCAATATTTCGAACGACTCAAAAGTGTTTAGAGAAGCCGGGGCGATTCACTTCCTTGTTGGTAGCGGTCGGTAAAAATGACTCCTTGCTGGAAGACGGAGTAATTTCTGCTCTTGCTAGTATTGATCTTGATTATCCGCTCCAGGCCAACGCTATCATGTCGTGATTAAGCATAATGAGCAGTCCTCCAAGTATTTGCCGGTCAAGAATGAAAATCATGCCCCCATAGCCGCGCTACACTTCGCTCTTATGAGAGAATGGCTAAGCTACGACCAAGACGGTGCTTGACCATAATGCGCATTCTTCAGAGCATCGCTGAGCAGCAAGCAATACCAGGTCGCATCGGGGTGGCAGCTCGTGCCGTCTGTGTGTTCAAGGAAGCTTGCAACCTTGCAGTAGCTGGGGTCAGTGAGATCGTAGGGTACATCTATGTAGATGCTGCCGTCATATCCCTCTACCCAGCCTGACCAACTTATCCCCGAACACTCGCACCACCCAATGCCTACTGAATCAAGAAAGGCGATGAGTTGATTGCGCACCGGCATTAGCTCCCAGGGGCTATCCTTTTCGAGTACGCATTCATTATCATCCTGCGAAAGGGAATCTGGGACATAATCGAATTTCACAAACAATACATCTCGTTGTTTGTCTATGGATATATGATCGATAGGCTTTATTAACATCGGCATGAATCAGTACCCCCTAAGGATTTTTGCAGACAATAGCTTTTTGTTCGTGTCAGTTCAATTGTGATTTTAATAATTGTCGTAACCCATCGTCTCCACATCAAAAATTAATGAAAACCATAAAAACTAAGGCTTCTAGAATACGCCAAAACGAGTAACAAGGTTTATTCATTTGGATAGGGGGTAAAATAAAGTCGATTTATAAACTTTGCTTGATTTTCAACATGTCTGTGAAGATACTGAAATGGTTCATGCTGACTATATCCAAGGGGAAAGATAGTGAATCGTAGTTTCACGCTAGAATGTAAAGAAAGCCTATCTGAGTTCATTCAGGGGCATTATGAGAAGCTTAAAAATGACATGGGCTGGGACCTTTTATTCTGTCGGTACGAGAATATGTATGCGCCACGTTACCCCATCGCTTTCTTCGGTCTTAACCCTGGAGGGGGGGCTTGCGAGATCAATACAATCTCTGTCGAAGGGAAGTGTGACTACTACAACGGGGAATGGATAAAAGATGCAAAGGGTATGGCCCCCTTGCAACAGCAAATGCAAGCCTTATACACGCTGATTGGCAATGAAGTAGGGGCAACTCATGAGCAGCTTATGGATGGTTCACTGATGACCAACCTTATCCCTGTTCGTTCACGTAACTGGGCTTCATTGGTAGGCAGGCAAGCATGGATTGAGCATAGCCGTCTCATCTGGGCTGAGCGCATTAAGCAGGTTCACTGCAAGCTCTACATAGCAATCTCACGCACGTCTTTCGAGGAGTTGCATGGCCATCTAATCGCGCAAGGGTTCAAACTGGTTGGTGAGCAGATCAATGAAAAGATAGGTTGGGGTCGGGTAAGATATCAGGTACAGCGTTACGAGTGCGATGGGCAAGCATCTCTATTAGTCAGGCTCCCACATTTGTCGACCTACAAAATCTTTAGCCGCCCAGCTTGCCAACCGGCAATTGATCGCATCATGGCGGCAATCTCCAGTGTCTTAAAAGAGTAGCTTTCCTCCCAAAGGGGGTTGCTGGCAGAATTCCCCCTTTTGGCCTCACATGCCTGTCACGAGTAGAGTGTGGATACCTATGTTAGACATGGAAAAATTTGTACTGATCCGTAAAACAGTGTGTGAGATAGCGGGAATAGAATGCTCACCAGTATCTGCAGGCACCGTCAGTATGCTAAATTGAGTCGTATGTGTAGTGGTCAACTAAATCCGGACACATAGTTAAGCCGCTTTTCGG
>NZ_CAWMFQ010000060.1:0-5322 GCF_963866995.1 Aeromonas sp. ZOR0002
AGGTACTCAGGTACTCAGGTACTCAGGTACTCAGGTACTCAGAAAAGCAGAGCAGAGCCATGCTCGACCACCACGAGTTTTGCATAGCAACCTCGATCTATTCCCTCTCCCCTTGGGAGAGGGTCAGGGTGAGGGGAAACCACTCTACATCGCTAGCAAGCGCCAGAAAGCAACAAGGGCTGCAGAGTGTGAACTCTGCAGCCCTTGTGTCATGGATGCGGTTTAACGGGTGCTGGCTGCCTCAGGGGCGACCTCTCACGACTTCACGATGCTTTCATCTCACCATGAAGTTTCAAACTGCCTTTATCGTAAAAAACTGATCACTTATATGCCAAAAACAACAGGGGCAGCGAAGTCTCACTCCCCTGCCCCTGTAGTAAGCAATAAACGGCGGATTAAGGCTTAGCTCGCCCAGGTAATGATATGGTCGGCCCAGTCGCCGGCATGTACCTCATGGATCACCTTGCCGCGCACCGACTGACCGGCCTGATGCATGGCGCTGCGGCTGCCGGTGATAAGGGGATGCCACTCTGGCAGGCTCTGCCCCTCCGCCAGCAGGCGGTAGGCACAGGTAGAGGGCAGCCAATTGAACTCGGCAATCTTGTCGTGAGTGATCTGCAGGCAGTCCGGCTCTTTTTTAAAGCGGTTGCCGTAGTCGGAGCACTGGCAAGTCTTGGTATTGAGCAGATTGCAGGCCACGTTGGTGAACACCAGCTCCTCGGTGTCCTCGTCGATCAGCTTGTTCAGGCAGCACTTGCCGCAGCCGTCGCACAGGGACTCCCACTCGGCCGTGGTCATCTGTTGCAGGCTTTTTACCTGCCAAAAGGGGGCGGTCTGCACGGGTTCACTCTGCTGCATAAAAGTTAGCTCACTCAATACACTGACAAGCGCGTGGTTATACGCCCTATGGCCCGATTTTTCAAGGTGAAAAGAAATACCAGAGAAGCTGAAAGGTCGGGGGGATGAATAAATGTTGGGCTTCTCAACGCTCAGCGCCAACCCATCGAGCGAAGCCCAACATAGTAGATTGTTATTACTTGGATTTACTATTAACTTGAACGACCAGAGCCATTACAACATCCACAAGTAGAACCAGATGGTAAAGCAGAAATGGTGGTACTCATCGATTCGAACCCGATACTCTCTGCTACCAACTTAGGCGTTTCTTTAACAATGGTTACTGTATAAAACACATCCTTACCATCTTTTATTTTGAATGTTTTCTCATAAGAAACACTTCCTGATTTTGAAAATTCCTGAACAGCTAATTTTATATATTTATCATTCATGATTTCACTCCACTTTATGTTTTCTTAATTCTATCACTTGATAATCGTTCAGACTCTAGAGACATGTAAAATTGAGAAGCGGCTTTGTTTTCTTTTAGCAACTGTTTTCCATTTAATTTTAAACCTGGTAAAATTAAACACCGTTCTATTGATTCATAATGTTCCATGAATTGCTCTTTGAAAGTACGACGAATAATCAGCTCATCAATCATTCCACCTTCGCAGCACAATGCAACTAACTCTAAAGTATTTACAACTTTAATCACATCAGACGTAATGGGTTTAGTATCATCAATTTTACTGAGCGTCGACATATACTCCCATAGAGGCAATAGTAATTGTCTCTGCGATAAAAGCTTTTGATTTCTATGGACCTTATAGGCAACAACAATCCCCATCATTGTAGCCAAACCTGATAGCAGAGCACCAACAGCAGCAATAGCCTCCAGCGACATTATTCCCCCTTATATTTAAAGTACCTTTAAAGCCAAATTAAGATGGTTCAGCATAAACCAACTTCCACCCCGCTGTTTATTACTTCTGCCGAAGCAGAACCCCAAGAACGACCAACTTGTTTATTTAAGCCGCCAGATTAGACAAAACATACACGTTAATAAAGCACCCAGCGAACTACAGCAGTTTTCCCGGTGTATTAGATTTACTTCTGACCTAGGAGAGCTAAAGTAAACATCACGAGTAAGTGAGTCTAAGGAAATTTAAAATATCTCGATAATTATGGTGTCGCCCCCCATTAAAGACTTAATACACATAAACATAGATTGCACTTACCACTGTAAGATACGAATAAGTGTTTTTTATTTTGCATCAGGACCTGAATGGAGTCAATGCGTATATGAACGAAGTTATTTAGAAACAGTATAATAAATTTTCAGCCATAAAAAATGCCGCCCTAGGGCGGCATTTTGCTATCTGAGCTAACAGGCTAACTTACCAGCCGGTCACTTCACGCAGGGCCTTGCCGATATCGGCGAGCGACCGCACGGTTTTCACGCCGGCATCTTCCAGGGCGGCAAATTTCTCGGCCGCGGTGCCTTTACCACCGGCAATGATGGCGCCCGCATGACCCATGCGCTTGCCAGCCGGAGCGGTGACGCCCGCGATGTAGGAGACCACCGGCTTGGTGACGTGGGCCTTGATGTAGGCCGCCGCGTCTTCCTCGGCGTTGCCGCCGATCTCGCCGATCATCACGATGGCTTCGGTCTGCGGGTCGTTCTGGAACATCTCCAGAATGTCGATGAAGTTGGAGCCCGGGATGGGGTCGCCACCGATACCGACGCAGGTGGACTGGCCGAAGCCCTCGTCCGTGGTCTGCTTGACCGCTTCGTAGGTCAGGGTGCCGGAGCGGGAGACGATGCCCACCTTGCCCGGCTTGTGAATGTGGCCGGGCATGATGCCGATCTTGCACTCACCCGGGGTAATGACGCCCGGGCAGTTGGGCCCTATCATGCGCACGCCGGTTTCCTGCAGCTTCACCTTGACGTCCAGCATGTCCAGGGTCGGGATGCCTTCGGTGATGGTGACGATGAGCTTGATGCCGGCATCGATGGCTTCCAGGATGGCGTCCTTGCAGAACGGGGCCGGCACATAGATGACGGAGGCGGTGGCGCCGGTGGCTTCCACGGCGTCACGGACGGTGTTGAACACCGGCAGACCCAGGTGGGTGGTGCCGCCCTTGCCCGGGGAGACGCCGCCGACCATCTGGGTACCGTAGGCAATGGCCTGTTCGGAGTGGAAGGTACCCTGACCGCCGGTAAAGCCCTGGCAGATCACCTTGGTGTCTTTGTTGATCAGAACGCTCATTATTTGGCCTCCGCTGCTTTTACCACTTGCTGAGCTGCGTCAGTCAGACTCGTTGCGGCGATGATATTGAGGCCGCTGTCGGCCAGTTTACGGGCACCCAGTTCGGCATTGTTGCCTTCCAGACGCACCACCACGGGCACTTTCACCCCCACTTCCTTCACGGCACCGATGATGCCTTCCGCGATCATGTCGCAGCGCACGATGCCACCGAAGATGTTGACCAGCACGGCTTGTACCTTGCTGTCGGACAGGATGATCTTGAAGGCCTCGGTCACGCGCTCCTTGGTGGCGCCGCCGCCGACGTCCAGGAAGTTGGCAGGGGAACCGCCGTGCAGGTTGACGATGTCCATGGTACCCATGGCCAGACCGGCGCCGTTGACCATGCAGCCGATGTTGCCATCCAGCGCCACGTAGTTCAGCTCCCACTGGGCGGCGTGCGCTTCACGGGGGTCATCCTGGGACGGGTCGTGCATCTCGCGCAGCTTGGGCTGGCGATACAGGGCGTTGGCGTCGATGTTGATCTTGCCGTCGAGGCAGTGCAGGTTGCCCTTGTCGGTGATGACCAGGGGGTTGATCTCCAGCAGGGCAAAGTCGCAGTCCAGGAACATCTGGCCCAGGCCCATGAAGATCTTGGTGAACTGCTTGATCTGATCGCCGACCAGACCCAGCTTGAAGGCCAGCTCGCGCGCCTGGTAAGGCTGCGGACCCACCAGGGGATCGATGGCGGCCTTGTGAATGAGTTCCGGGGTCTCGTGGGCGACCTTCTCGATCTCCACGCCACCTTCGGTGGAAGCCATGAAGACCACGCGGCGAGAGCCACGGTCGACCACGGCGCCCAGGTACAGTTCCTTGGCGATGTCGGTGCAGGACTCCACCAGGATCTTGGTAACCGGCTGACCATTGGCGTCAGTCTGATAGGTCACCAGATTCTTGCCGAGCCAGTTCTGGGCAAAGGCGCGGATCTCGTCCTTGCTCTTGGCCAGCTTGACGCCGCCCGCCTTGCCGCGGCCACCGGCGTGGACCTGGCATTTGACGACCCAGGTGTTGCCGCCAATCTTGTCGGCCGCTTCGGCCGCTTCCTGTGGGGTGGCACAGGCATAACCTTCGGAGACCGGCAGGCCATACTCGGCAAACAGCTGTTTTGCCTGATATTCATGCAGATTCATAGATGCTCTATCCGTGTTGTAGGTATTTCCGTCCGGGGCTCGTGTTTCTCAATCCCCTGTGAATGGGGGCCTGGGCGGCCCCTCGTTATCTTTCAGTCACGCTTGCTCAGACATCCAGCAGCAGACGGGTCGGGTCTTCCAGGAGCTCCTTGATGGAGACTAGGAAGCCCACGGACTCGCGGCCGTCGATGATGCGGTGATCGTAGGAGAGCGCCAGGTACATCATCGGCAGGATCTCGACCTTGCCGTCGACGGCCATGGGGCGGTCCTGGATCTTGTGCATGCCCAGAATGGCGCTCTGGGGCGGGTTGATGATGGGGGTGGACATCAGGGAGCCGAACACGCCACCGTTGGTGATGGTGAAGTTGCCGCCGGTCAGTTCATCCACGGTCAGCTTGCCGTCACGGCCCTTGCCGGCCAGGTCTTTGATGGCCTTCTCGATATCGGCCAGGCTCATGTTGTCGCAGTCACGCAGCACCGGGGTCACCAGACCACGGGGGGTGGAGACGGCGATGCTGACGTCGAAGTAGTTGTGGTAGACGATATCGTCACCGTCCAGCGCCGCGTTCACTTCCGGGTAGCGCTTGAGGGATTCGACCACGGCCTTCACATAGAAGGACATGAAGCCGAGCTTGATGCCGTGCTTCTTCTCGAAGATCTCGCCGTACTGCTTGCGCAGCTTCATGATGGGCGCCATGTTGATCTCGTTGAAAGTGGTCAGCATGGCGGTGGTGTTCTTGGCCTCCAGCAGACGCTCGGCGATGCGCTTGCGCAGACGGGTCATGGGCACGCGCTTCTCGGTGCGACCGGCCAGCGGAGCGACCGGGGCGGCAGCCACGGGAGCGGCAGCAGTCGGCGCAGCCACCGGAGCCTTGCCCAGATTCTTGATGAAGGCTTCCACGTCTTCCTTGGTGACACGACCACCCTTGCCGGTGCCGGTCAGCTTGGCGACGTCGATGTCGTGCTCGGCCACCATGCGGCGCACGGAAGGGCTCAGGCCATCGGCAGCGTCATCGGCCACGGCTTCCACCGGCTTCTCGCTGGTC
>NZ_CAWMFQ010000061.1:0-11679 GCF_963866995.1 Aeromonas sp. ZOR0002
GTCTGAGGGTCTGAGGGTCTGAGGGTCTGAGGGTCTGAGGGTACACCTCTTCGCACCGCCCGGAAAAACAAAAGGCCATCCGCGAGGATGGCCTTTTGTCATGGAATCTGATGGTGCCCGGGGTCGGACTCGAACCGACACGTATTGCTACGGCGGATTTTGAATCCGCTGCGTCTACCGATTTCGCCACCCGGGCAGCTGCGAGGGATTATACGAATGGCGCTTGGCCATGCAAGGTGTTTTTCTTGCCCCCACCGTTGTTTGCTCATTTATTCAACGCCTTGCCGATGCCAGGCCAGTTACATAGAATGCCCGCATCATATTAATGGAATAATCATCATGGCCAAGCGCAAGACCCCCTCCCCTCTCCAGCCAGCTCCCCGGCATCCGTCCGCCGGTCTGCTGCGCCGTCTCGGCGCCCTGCTCTATGACTATCTGGTGGTGATTGCCCTGCTGATCATCGCCGGCTTCATCGGCATGGGGGTGGCCCACCTGCTGCTGGCCACCGGCATGGCGCACGTTCCCGAGGGCAAGGATGCCGCCTGGCTGCTCACCAGCCCCCTCTACAGCGCCTGGCTGGCCTTCGTCATCTGCGGTTTCTACACCTGGTTCTGGGTCCGCGCCGGCCAGACCATCGGCATGCGGGCCTGGCGCCTGCGCATCCAGAACCAGGACGGCAGCAACATTCGCGTCACCCAGGCCCTGATCCGGCTCGCTACCTCGGCCTTTGGCCTGGGCAACCTGCTGTGTGTGTTCAATCGCGCCCGCCCCCGCGCCTTCCAGGATATCTGGGCCGAGTGCGAGGTGGTGGTGCTCGGCAAGACGGAAAACCTGGAGCAGCTCAATCGCTGATCCCAAGACGGCAACGAAAAAGGGCACCCCGAGGTGCCCTTTTTGTTGACCAGAACTGAGTGCTTGCAGCCCAGAACCTTGACGGAAACGGTGCATCGAGAGCAATGGCCGCCTGTTGTCAGCAGCCCGCCGTCCTTCAGGCCGCTACTGCTTGCGGCTCAGGATATAGAAGGAGATGCCGCCAAACAGCAGGCTGGGTGCGATGGCCGCGAGGATGGGCGGGACCGCATAGACCAGGCTGACCGGGCCGAACACCCTGTCGCTCACATAGACCGCGAAGCCGGTCATGATCCCCATCAGCATCCGAGCCCCCATGCTCACCGAACGCAGCGGGCCGAAGATGAAGGAGGAGGCGAGCAGTATCATGGCCACCACGGAGAGCGGTGAGAGCAGCTTGCGCCACATCTCCAGCTTGTAGCGTCCGGCATCCTGCTTGTTGGCATCCAGATAACCGATGTAGTCCCGCAGCCCCGAGATGGGCAGGTTCTCGGGATCGATGCTGACCACCCCGAGCTGCTTGGGGGTCAGCTCGGATTGCCAGGCCATCTGGGCATGCTGTTCGTCCTGGATCCGGGTGGGATCGTCAAACCGGGTGATGTGCACCTGCTTCAGCAGCCAGTGGTGATCCTCGAACACCCCCTCCTTCGCCTGCACCACGTCGATCAGGTTGCGGGACGGAGTGAAGCGGTAGAGGGTGATGCCGGTCAGGGCGCCATCGTTGCGCACCCCGTTGATGTTGACGAAGTTGTTGCCATCCCGTGCCCAGACCCCGTAGGCCGAGACCGTGAGTCGCCCTTCCGACATGGCCCCCGCCTTGATGTCATCCGCCATCCGCTTGGCGGCCGGTGCGACGTACTCGCCCATCAGCCCCACCAGCAGCATCAGGGGAATGGCGGTCTTGAGCGCCGCCATGACGATGCTGATCTTGGAGCGTCCCGCCGCCTGCATCACCACCAGCTCGGAGCTGGTCGCGAGCTGGCCCAGGCCGATGAGGCCACCGAGCAGGGCCGCCAGGGGGAAGAAGAGCACCGCCTCCTTGGGCATGGAGAGCAGCACGTAGTAGAGGGCGTTGAGCATGTCGTAGTTGCCTTCTCCGACCGCCTTCAACTGCTCCACGTACTTGATGAGCGCGGCCAGCCCGACCAGGGTCAGCTCGCACAGCAGGATCGACATGAAGATGACCCTGCCTATGTATCTATCGAGAATGCCGAACATCAGCAGAGACTCCCAGGTTGCAGCATCATGCTGACTTTCTCTTGAACAATTGCCCTTTGACCCCGTTCCACCAGCTGGTGCCCTGCAGGTTGAGAGGCAACCCTATCAGCAGCAGATAGACCAGGGGCACCAGGAACATCCCGGGCCAGTGGGGCAGACGCCCGCTGTCGATGGCCGACCGGGCGGCACTGAGCAGCAGGAAATAGGAGAGATAGAGCAGGATGGCCGGCAGCAGCTTGGCGTAACGCCCCTGACGGGGATTGACCCGCGCCATCGGCACCACCAGGAAGGTGAGCACCAGGATGGAGAGGGGCAGCGACAGGCGCCACTGCAATTCGGCCATCAGCTGGTTGTCCTGGGTGCCGAGCAATGCCAGGGTCGGCTTGGCCGCCGCCTTGCGGTTGGATCGCTCCATCTCCTGCTGGCGGATCACCAGGCTGTATTCACGAAACTCAGAGACCTGGAACTGCTTGCCGGTGAAATGCCCCTCGTAGCGCGAACCATCCTTCAGGGTCAGCCACTGCAAGCCGTTGCTGTCGGCGGTCACCTGCCCCTCGTTGGCCACCACCACTGACGGGGGTGAGCCACCCTCGGCCCGTTGCAGCACGAAGATTTTCTGCAACTCCGACCCCTTGTCGTTCAGATCCTGGATGTAGGCCACCAGGCGCCCCTTGTCGAGCTCCATGAAGCGGCCGGCCTGCAGGAAAGAGATACCGGGATCGGCCTTGAACTCGTCGATCACCTGGTACTCCCGCTCCTTGGCCTGGGGGGCGACCCAGCCGGTGTTGAACGCCGCGACGGCGGCGGTCAGCAAGGCCAGCACCAGGGCGCTGCCCATGATGAAACGGTGACTGAAACCCACCGCGTGCATCACCGTCATCTCGCTTTCCGCGTACAAACGGCCGTGAGCAAACAGAATGGCTAAAAACAGACTGATAGGCAGCATCAACAACGCCATATTCGGCAGGTTGAGCAGCAGGAGGGTGGATACCAGGCGCGTCGGCACCTCACCATCGGCGGCATCGCCAATGATCTGGATAAATTGCTGGCTGACGAAGATAAGCAGCAGCACGAACAGCACCGCCAGCTGGGTTTTCAGGGTCTCCCTGAACAAATATCGGAAAACGATCACAGTCATTCCCAAGTAAACTTGTGTTTTTAGTCGAATGCCTGAAAAATAGGGCCCTATATTGGATTTTTACCAGTTTGAACTGCGGAGCCTGTGACTGTTCGCTCCGCCTCTGATACCCCAACAAGCACCGCATTATTCAATAAATGGTGCCTTTTGTCTTTAGGATGTAGGAGATTCCATGGAGTTCAGTGTAAAGAGTGGCAGTCCTGAGAAGCAACGCAGTGCCTGCGTCGTGGTCGGCGTTTTTGAGCCCCGCCGCCTCTCTCCGGTTGCCGAACAGCTGGACAAGATCAGCGACGGCTACCTCAGCTCGCTGCTGCGCCGTGGCGACCTGGAAGGGAAACCGGGCCAGATGCTGCTGCTGCATCAAGTACCGGGCGTGCTCAGCGAGCGCGTACTGCTGGTCGGGTGCGGCAAGGAGCGCGAACTCGACGAGCGCCAGTACAAGCAGATCATCAACAAGACCATCACCACCCTGAACGAAACCGGCTCCATGGAAGCGGTCTGCTTCCTGACCGAGCTGCACGTCAAGGGTCGGGATACCTACTGGAAGGTGCGTCAGGCGGTGGAAACCACCAAGGCGGGCCTCTACAGCTTCGATCAGTTCAAGACCAACAAGGCCGAACCGCGCCGTCCGCTGCGCAAGCTGGTCTTCAACGTGCCGACGCGTCGGGAACTGACCATAGGCGAGCGCGCCATCAATCACGGCCTGGCCGTGGCGAAAGGGGTGCGCATCTGCCGCGACGTGGCGAACATGCCGCCCAACGTCTGCAATCCCGCCTACCTCGCCTCCCAGGCCCGCCGTCTGGCGGATGCCTATGACAACATCACCACCAGGGTGGTGGGGGAGCAGGAGATGGCCGAGCTCGGCATGAACTCCTACCTGGCGGTGGCCCGTGGCTCCGAGAACGAAGCCATGATGGCCATCATCGAGTACAAGGGCAACGCCGACGCCAAGCCCATCGTGCTGGTGGGCAAGGGGCTGACCTTCGACTCCGGCGGCATCTCCATCAAGCCGGCAGACGGCATGGACGAGATGAAGTACGACATGGGTGGCGCAGCCTCCGTGCTCGGCACCATGCACGCCCTGGCCCAGTTGCAGCTGCCCATCAACGTCATCGGCGTGCTGGCGGGCTGCGAGAACATGCCGGGGGGCAACGCCTACCGCCCCGGTGACATCCTCACTACCATGTCCGGCCAGACCGTCGAGGTGCTCAACACCGACGCCGAAGGCCGCCTGGTGCTGTGTGATGCCCTCACCTATGTGGACCGCTACGATCCCGAGACCGTGATCGACGTGGCGACCCTGACCGGTGCCTGCATCATCGCCCTGGGCCACCATACCTCTGGCCTCTTGGCGAACCACAACCCCCTGGCCCACGAGCTGCTCAACGCCTCCGAACAGGCCGGCGATCGCGCCTGGCGCCTGCCCCTGTTCGACGAGTATCAGGAGCAGCTGGAAAGCCCGTTCGCGGACATGGCCAACATCGGTGGCCGTCCGGCCGGTACCATCACCGCCGCGGCCTTCCTGTCGCGCTTCACCAAGAAGTACAACTGGGCCCACCTGGATATCGCAGGGACCGCCTGGAAGAGCGGCAAGGAGAAGGGCTCCACCGGCCGTCCTGTGCCCCTGCTGACCCAGTTCCTGCTCAACCGGGCCGGCGTGGCGGACGTCGAAGACAAGGAGTGATCCCCTTCCCCATCGACTCGAAGAGCGATGCGAGAAGGCGTTACCCTGTATCACAAGGAAGAGGCCTGCCTCTTCCTTGTTTCATTGAGAGAATCCGGGAAGTCCGTGCCAGACGCGGCTCCCGAAGACGGCCAATCGCTGTCCGTCACAGCCAAACGGGACCGACCTGATGAGCCAAGTGACCTTTTACCTGATGAGCCAGCCCGATGATGCGGATGCCTCCGCCGTCGAGCGCCTCGCCTGCCAGCTTGCGGCCGATGGCTGGAGCGCAGGCCACCTCTATCTGCTGTGCGAGGACGAGGCCCAGGCCCTGCGTCTGGACGAGCTGTTGTGGCAGTTGCCGCCCGATCGCTTCGTGCCGCACCAGTTGCAGGGGGAGAGCGGTCAGGCTCCGGTGGAGATAGGCCATCAGCCGCCACGGCGGCGCTATGCCTGCCTCATCAACCTGGCCCGGCAGACACCTTTGTTTGCAGGACACTTCGCTCAAGTGGTAGATTTTGTCCCCACTGACGAAACGCAAAAGCAGCAAGCCCGCGAGCGCTACAAGCACTATCGCCAGGCGGGCCATACCCTCGAGATGAGGGATCAGCCCGTCCTTGCCGCACCGGATCCGGCGCAGCCCTGACTGTGCCACCCTCGATCCACGACGAATCAACACCAGACTCCATCCATCCAGAATACGGCGAGACCATGGAAAAGACTTTTAATCACAACGCCATCGAACAGGCGCTCTATCAGCACTGGGAAGCCCAGGGTTACTTCAAGCCCCACGGCGACACCAGCAAAGACTCCTTCTGCATCATGATCCCGCCGCCGAACGTCACCGGCAGCCTGCACATGGGTCACGCCTTCCAGCAGACCCTGATGGACACCCTGATCCGCTACAACCGCATGCAGGGCAAGAACACCCTGTGGCAGGCGGGTACCGACCACGCCGGTATCGCCACCCAGATGGTGGTTGAGCGCAAGATCGCCGCAGAAGAGGGCAAGACCCGCCACGATTACGGCCGGGAAGCCTTCATCGACAAGATCTGGCAGTGGAAGGAAGAGTCCGGTGGCACCATCACCCGTCAGATGCGCCGTCTGGGTGACTCCGTGGACTGGGAGCGCGAGCGCTTCACCATGGATGAGGGCCTCTCCGCCGCCGTCCAGGAAGTGTTCGTGCGCCTGTACGAAGACGGCCTGATGTACCGTGGCAAGCGTCTGGTGAACTGGGATCCCAAGCTCAACACCGCCATCTCCGACCTGGAAGTGGAAAACCGCGAGATCAAGGGCCACATGTGGCACCTTCGCTACCCGCTGGCCAACGGCGCCAAGACCGCCGAAGGCCAGGATCACCTGATCGTCGCCACCACCCGTCCGGAAACCATGCTGGGTGATACCGCCGTGGCCGTGAACCCGGAAGACCCGCGCTACAAGGCGCTGATCGGCCAGCACATCCTGCTGCCGCTGGTGAACCGTCTGATCCCCATCGTTGCCGACGAACACGCCGACATGGAGAAGGGCACCGGCTGCGTGAAGATCACCCCGGCCCACGACTTCAACGACAACGAAGTGGGCAAGCGCCACAACCTGCCGATGATCAACATCTTCACCCTGGACGCCCACGTGCGTGCCGAGGCCGAAGTGGTCGATACCAATGGCAACCCGAGCTCCGCCTATGACGCCGCCCTGCCGACCGAGTTCGCCGGGATGGAGCGCTTCGCCGCCCGCAAGGCCATCGTCGCCAAGCTGGACGAGCTGGGCCTCCTGGCCGAGATCAAGGATCACGTGCTGCAACAGCCTTACGGCGATCGCGGCGGCGTGCCCATCGAGCCCATGCTGACCGACCAGTGGTACGTGCGCGTGGCCCCCATGGCCAAGACCGCCATCGAGGCGGTGGAAGATGGCCGCATCCAGTTCGTGCCGAAGCAGTACGAAAACATGTACTTCTCCTGGATGCGCGACATTCAGGACTGGTGCGTCTCCCGTCAGCTGTGGTGGGGTCACCGCATCCCGGCCTGGTATGACGATGCCGGCAACGTCTACGTGGGCCGCAACGAAGAGGAAGTGCGCGCCAAGCACAGCATCCCGTCCGTGACCGTGCTGCGTCAGGACGAAGACGTGCTCGACACCTGGTTCAGCTCCGCCCTGTGGACCTTCTCCACCCTGGGCTGGCCGAACAACACCGAGGCGCTCAAGACCTTCCACCCGACCGACGTGCTGATGAGCGGCTTCGACATCATCTTCTTCTGGATTGCCCGGATGATCATGATGACCATGCACTTCATCAAGGACGAGAACGGCCAGCCGCAAGTCCCGTTCAAGACCGTCTACATCACCGGCCTCATCCGTGACGAAGAAGGCCAGAAGATGTCCAAGTCCAAGGGCAACGTGCTGGACCCCCTCGACATGATCGACGGCATCTCCCTGGAAGACCTGCTGGAGAAGCGCACCGGCAACATGATGCAGCCGCAGATGGCCGAGAAGATCGCCAAGCGCACCGCCAAGCAGTTCCCGGAAGGGATCAATGCCCACGGCACCGACGCCCTGCGCTTCACCCTTGCGGCGCTGGCCTCTACCGGTCGTGACATCAACTGGGACATGAAGCGCCTGGATGGCTACAACAACTTCTGCAACAAGCTGTGGAACGCCTCCCGCTATGTGCTGATGAACACCGAAGATCAGGATTGCGGCTTCTCTTCGCAAGGGAATGGTGGCGAGATGCAGTTCAGCCTGGCGGATCGCTGGATCCAGTCCCAGCTGCAAGTGGCCATCCGTGACTTCCGTACCGCCCTCGATACCTACCGCTTCGATATCGCGGCAGGCGTCTTGTACGAATTTATCTGGAACCAATTCTGTGACTGGTATCTGGAGCTGACCAAGCCGGTGCTGACCAAGGGTTCCGAGGCCGAGCAGCGCGCTGCCCGCCACACCCTGGTGACCGTGCTGGAAACCCTGCTGCGCCTGGCACACCCGATCATCCCGTTCATCACCGAAACCATCTGGAAATCGGTCGCCCCGCTGGCCGGCGTACACGCCGACACCATCATGATTCAGGCTTTCCCGGAATTCGACGCCGCCAAGGTGGACGACGCCGCGATGGCGGATCAGGAGTGGGTGAAGGAGTTCATCGTCAGCATCCGCAACATCCGCGCCGAGATGAACGTGGCCCCGAGCGTGCCCCTCAACGTGCTGCTCCAGTGCGATGCCAAGGATGCCCAGCGCGCCGCTGACAACGAGGCCTTCCTCAAGTCGCTGGCCCGTCTGGAATCCATCCGCGTACTTGGCGCAGGTGAAACCGCCCCGCTGTCGGTCAAGAAATTGATCGGTGCCACCGAGCTGATGATCCCCATGGCCGGTCTCATCGACAAGGAAGCCGAGCTGGCCCGTCTGGCCAAAGAGGTGGCCCGTCTGGTGGGCGAGTGCGGCCGCATCGAAGGCAAGCTCGGCAACGAAGCCTTCGTCGCCAAGGCGCCGGAAGCGGTCATCATCAAGGAGCGCGAGAAGCTGGAAGATTACCGTCTCCAGCTGACCAAGCTGGAAGCCCAGCAGGCCGAGATCGCCGCGCTCTAAGCCACAGCGCAACATGACAAGCCCCCGTTTATCGGGGGCTTTTTCATGTCAGGGGTTCAGTTCTCCCTCTCCTGCCCCGCAGTTTTATCCCTCCCACCGGGACGATATTCAAAAATTCACGAGCCAAATCACCTCCTTTCACAAGCGCAGAGCCCGCAAATTCATTACACTGCCAGCGGTCTTTTCTATCGGGAGTGCTGCTGCAGTATGGAAATATTGATCCTGTTTGGATTGATTTTGCTCAATGGCGTCTTCGCCATGTCGGAAATCGCCATCGTGACGGCACGCAAGGCACGCCTCGCCAAAATGGCGAGCGAAGGGAGCCGCTCCGCCGCCATCGCCCTCAAGCTCGGGGAAGATCCGACCCATTTCCTCTCCGCCGTGCAGATCGGCATCACCAGCATCGGTCTGCTCAACGGTATCTATGGCGAGTCCCTGCTGGCCCAGCCCTTCGCTCTCTGGCTGCAGGAGTGGGGGCTCTCCCCCAAGAGCAGCAGCCTGCTCGCCACCGTCATCGTGGTCGTGCTGGTCACCTATCTCTCCATCGTGGTAGGGGAGCTCGTGCCCAAACGCCTCGGACAGCTCAGCGCCGAGCGCATTGCCTGTCTGGTAGCCCGCCCCATGCTCTGGCTGGCGACCCTGACCCGTCCCTTCGTCTGGTTGCTCTCCGCCTCCACCAACGCCAGCCTGCGGCTGCTGCGGGTCGATCAGCGCAGCAGCAACAACGTCACTCAGGAGGAGATCCACGCCATGCTGGTGGAGGGCTCCGAAGCGGGGGTGATTGAGGACCATGAGCACACTATGTTGCGCAACGTGTTCCGCCTCGACGAACGCAGCCTGGCCTCCCTGATGGTGCCGCGCAGCGACATCCGCTATCTGGACCTGTCACTGCCGCTGGAAGTGAACCTCCAACGTCTGGTGGAGTATCGCCACAGCTTCTTCCCTGTCTGTGACGGCAGCCTGTCGGATCTCGTCGGCATCCTCAACGTCAGCAAGGTGCTGCACGCCTACATCAAGGGAGAGCCCATCGATCTGGCGGCGCTGACCCAGGACGGCAGCCTGCTGCCGGAGACCCTCAATGGCCTGGAGCTGCTCAACCACTTCCGTACCCACTCCGAGCACATGGTGCTGGTGGTGGACGAATATGGCGAGCTGCAGGGGCTGGTCACCCAGCAGGATCTGCTGGAAACCCTGGCCGGCGACTTCCAGCAGGAAGATGGGGAAGACAACTGGGCCTTCCAGCGCGCCGACGGCAGCTGGCTGCTCGACGGCCTCATTCCGCTGCCAGAATTGAAGGACTGTCTGGAGCTGGTTCGTCTGCCGGAAGAAGAAAAACATCACTATCACACCCTTGGAGGGCTTATCATGCTGCTCCTTGGCCGCCTTCCCCAGACCGGAGACCTGGTCACCCTGGAACAGTGGCAACTGGAAATCGTGGATATGGACGGCCTGCGCATCGACAAGGTGCTTGCCATGCCCTTGACCGACCAACCCAGCTAACCTGCGGAGTTTGCATGTATGGAGCAGTTTTACCACCTGGCTCACGCCTTTATGCATCAGGATCTGGCGACACTCTCTGATCCCAAGATGGTCTTCATGGTCTATGTCGTCCTGCTGACCTTCCTGGTGCTCGAGAATGGCTTTATCCCCACCGCCTTCCTGCCAGGGGATACCCTGCTGATCCTGACCGGCGTGCTGATCTATCAGGGGGTGTTGCCGATGGCAGTGGTCCCGCTGCTGATCATGGCGACCTTCGTCGGTACCTGGCTTGGCTACATGCAGGGGCGTTTCCTCGGCCACACCCGGATGTATCACAGGCTGATGTCCCATCTCGATGACAAGCACAAGGAGAAGGTGCACTACCTGCTCAACAAGTACGGCATCATCACCCTGATCACCGCCCGCTACATCGCCTTCGTGCGTACCGCCTACCCCTATATCGTCGGCGCCAACGAGATCCCCCAGGGGCGCTTCCTGGTGGTCAACCTGATCAGCTCCATCATGTGGATCTGCCCCCTGGTCGGGCTGGGTTACTACCTGAGCCACACCAAGCTGGCCGCGCAGTATGAGTCCCAATTTCTCAGCGTCATTATCTACCTGCCGGTCGTGCTGCTGGTGGGCGGCCTCATCGCTCTGGTCTGGCGCTGGTGGAGCAGACGCAAGCCCGGCGTCTCCAGAGAGTGAGACAAACCACAGGGTCGCCCACAGGCGGCCCTTTTTTATGGAAAATAGTGGCGAATTCCCCCTGCTCGCTCTTGTAAAGCAGGGGCAAAAATGAGTGAATCTAGCGCCTTTTTTCGCTGTGGATGGAGTTGGTTGTATGGGGTGTTGGATTCGCGCAATCGCGCTGGTAGGTGGATTGATGGGACTGCTGGGTTCGCAGACAGCCCTGGCGACCCCCGACCCGGCCAAGCTGCAGCTCAAATCGGGCAGTGCCCTAGTGATGGACGTCAACACCGGCAAGACCCTGTATCAGAAAAACCCCACCCGGGTGCGCCCCATCGCCTCCCTCACCAAGCTGATGACGGCGCTGGTGGTGCTGGATGCCCGCCAGAATCTCAATCAGACCCTGACCATTGATCAGAACGACAGGGACAACATCAAGCACACCTATTCACGGGTGCGCATGGGCACCCAGGTCAGCCGCCGCGACGCCCTGCATCTGGCCCTGATGTCCTCCGAGAACCGCATGGCCTCGGCGCTTGCCCGCCACTACCCGGGGGGTCGCCAGGCCTTCATCCGCGCCATGAACAACAAGGCCAGACAGCTCGGCATGCGCAACACCCGCTACTATGACTCCACCGGTCTCTCCACCCGCAACGTCTCCACCGCCCAGGATCTGGCCAAGCTCCTCTCTGCGGCCTATCGACAGCCGCTGATCCGTGAATTCACCCAGGACACCAGCAGGGAGATGCGCTTTCACAAGCCGGCCTACAGCCTGATGTTCAACAATACCAACCCCCTGGTGAAGAACCCGGACTGGGATGTACGCCTCTCCAAGACAGGCTATACCGACGAAGCGGGCCGCTGCCTGCTGATGCGTGCCAAACCGGATCGTCAGGAGCTCGCCATCGTACTGCTCAACTCGGTGGGCAAACGCACCCCTGTCGGGGATGCCAACCGCATCCGCAAGTGGCTGAAAAGCTGATTCTCTCCACGAAGACATGAAAGGATGCCGCGGCATCCTTTTTATTGGCTATGTCCCAATTACGTGTTGCATGGGGCGCCCCAGTGC
>NZ_CAWMFQ010000062.1:0-494 GCF_963866995.1 Aeromonas sp. ZOR0002
CGCCCAGTTAAGACTCGGTTTCCCTACGGCTCCCCTATACGGTTAACCTCGCTACAAAATGTAAGTCGCTGACCCATTATACAAAAGGTACGCAGTCACCCCGAAGGGCTCCCACTGCTTGTACGTACACGGTTTCAGGTTCTATTTCACTCCCCTCACAGGGGTTCTTTTCGCCTTTCCCTCACGGTACTGGTTCACTATCGGTCAGTCAGGAGTATTTAGCCTTGGAGGATGGTCCCCCCATATTCAGACAGGATGTCACGTGTCCCGCCCTACTCGATTTCACATCAAGGTTGTTTTCGTGTACGGGGCTATCACCCTGTATCGCCGGCCTTTCCAGGACCGTTCCACTAACTTCCAAGATGCTTAAGGGCTAATCCCCGTTCGCTCGCCGCTACTGAGGGAATCTCGGTTGATTTCTTTTCCTCGGGGTACTTAGATGTTTCAGTTCTCCCGGTTCGCCTCGCTGCGCTATGTATTCACGCAGCGATACC
>NZ_CAWMFQ010000063.1:0-8485 GCF_963866995.1 Aeromonas sp. ZOR0002
TGCCCTGGTACCGAGCGGTACCACCAACACCGCCTCCGTTCACGTACTGTAATCAGTCCTGAACCGATGAAAGCGGCGCCTGCGGGCGCCGTTTTTTTTTATCTCTCCCCCTGCTGCCCCTCTTGCGCCGGTGCTAGAATCCACGCGGATTTTACCCTGGTGGCAAATCCCCCGAACATCGCATAATCACCCGGACGCTTTATGCTCTCAACACGCTTCAAAAGAGCCTCGGCCACCCTGCTGCCGCTGCTCTGTTTACTCATCACCTTCTGGACCCCGAGCACCCTGGCGCAGGATCTGCCCCAGCGCGCCACCGTGCAGCGGGCGCTCGACGCCCTCGGCAAATCGGACACCCCCACGGCCAGCCAGCAGGCGGACCAGAAGTTCCTGACTGACACCCTCTCCCTCCTCGACAGCATCGACAAGGAGAAGAGCAAGGCCAAAACCCAGAGCGAACGCCTGCGCACCCTGCCGATAGAGCTCAAGGAGATCGGCGCCAAGCTCGACGCCCTGACCCAGGGCAAGAGCCCGGAGCAGCTCAAGAGCGAATACGCCACCATGAGCCTGGCGGAGCTCGATGCCCGCCAACCCGAGATCATGGCCAACATGCAGGCGGCCCAGGAGGCCCTTGGCACCATCGGCAGCCAGATCACCAACCTGCAGACCCTGCCGGAGCGGGCCCAGGCCAGCATGAGCCGCGCCTATCAGCGCAGCCAGGAGATCCGCACCCGCCTCAACGCCGGGGACGGGGTGAGCAGCGCCGAGAAAATGAAGCTAAATGCCGAACTGGCCCTGCTGGATCTGCAACTGGCCAACCTGCAAAAGGAGCTGGACAACCGCACCAGCATGCAGGATCTGGTGGTCAAGCAACGGGACTACCAGAGTGCCCGCCTCGCCAGTGAAGAGCAGAAACTGCAGGCATTGCAGGAGCAGAGCAGCGCCAAGCGCCTGGGGGACACCGAAAAGACCGCCGAAGAGACCGGCGAACTGGTGGCCGCCGAAGACAACCCCCTGGTGCAAAAAGAGCAGGAGCTCAACTACCAGCTCAGCCAGCAACTCATCAGCTCCACCAACAGCCTCAATACCCTGGCCCAGAAGAACCTGCAGGCGAAGAGCATGCTGGAGCGCGGCACCCAGACCGAGCGCAACCTCAACGAACAGGTGCAGATGCTCAAGGGCAACCTGCTGCTCTCGCGCATCCTCTATCAGCTCTACCAGCAACTGGAAGCGGCCCCCTCCACCCTGGTGAAGAACCTGGAGGAGCAGATCGCCGACCTGCACCTGGCCCAGTTCGAACTGAGCCAGCAGCGTGACCAGCTGTTCCAGAAGAACCAGTATCTGGACAACCTCATCGCCAGCAGCGGCGAGACGGTGAGCGACGAAGACAGGGCCAGCCTTGCCAAGCTCATCGACACCCGCATCGGCCTGCTGGATCAGCTCAACCGCCAGATGGATGCCCAGCTCACCAACGCCATCAGCCTGCAACTGACCCAGCAGCAGCTGACCCGGGTCTATGCCTCCATCGAGTTCACCCTGCAGCAGCACATCTTCTGGGTGAGCAGCAACAAGCCCATCGATGCCAAGTGGTTCATCACCTGGCCGGCCCAGGCCTTCAAGCAGGCCTCCGACTGGGTGCTGAAACCGGACTGGAGCGGTTGGGGCGACATGCTGCTGGCAGTCTCCCTGCTGGCACTGCCCCTGCTGCTGGTGGGGGGCCTGCTGCTGTGGAAGCGCGGCACCCTGCTCGAGCGCCAGAAGAAGATCGTCAAGGATCTGGGACGTTTTCGTCAGGACAGCCAGTGGCACACCCCCCGTGCCCTGCTGTTCACCGTGCTGCAACGCCTGCCGGGCACCCTCTTCATCCTGGCCGCCGGCCTGCTGCTCGCCTATTGCGGTCTGCTGAGCCCGAAACTCATCTTCCAGATCACCCTGAACCTGGCCCTCGGCTACCTGGTGTTCAGCGTCTACCTGTCGGTGATGCGACCGGGGGGCATCGGCGAGACCCACTTCCGCATGCCGCGGGACGAGCTGCAGGCCAAGCGCAACAGCATGCGCTACCTCTGGCTGCCCCTGCTGCCCCTCATCATGCTGTCGACCAAGGCGGTGGTGGAACCCTCCTCCCTTGGCAACGACGTCATCGGCCAGGGCATGACCATGCTGCTGCTGGGGCTGACCGCCTACCTGGTGCTGCCCATCTCCCGTGCCCGCATCAAGGGCGAGGCGAGCATGTTGCAGACCCTGACCGCCGTCGCCCTGGCGCTGGCGCCGGTGGCCCTGATGGTGCTGGCAGCCCTTGGCTACTACTACACGGCCCTGAAACTCACCGGCAGGCTCATCGAGTCCTTCTACCTCATCATCATCTGGGGTCTGGTCTATCGCACCGCCCTGCGCGGTCTTGAACTGGCGGCCCGTCGTCTGGCCTATCGCCGTGCGGTCGCCAAGCGGGAACACAAGACCCAGGAGGATGCGGAAGGGGGCGAAGCCATCGAAGAGCAGCCCATGGATCTGGAAGAGGTCAGCCAGCAGTCCCTGCGTCTGACCCGCATCATGCTGCTGCTGGTGTTCGGCGTCGCCTTCTACTGGCTCTGGTCTGATCTGGTGGCGGTCTTCACCTACCTCGACAGCGTGGTGCTGTGGCACAAGAGCGAGGGGACCGGGGCCAACGCCGTGCTCTATCCCATCAGCCTGAGCGACGTGCTGACCGGCCTCTTCGTGTTTGGTGCGGCTCTGTCGCTGGCCCGCAACCTGCCGGGCCTGCTGGAGGTGCTGGTGCTCTCCAAGCTGCGCCTTGCCCAGGGCACGGCCTACGCCTTCACCACCATGCTCAACTACGCCCTGATCGGGGTGGGCAGCCTGACGGCGCTGGCCATGCTCGGGGTCCAGTGGGAGAAGCTGCAGTGGCTGGCCGCCGGTCTCTCGGTCGGTATCGGTTTCGGCATGCAGCAGATCGTCTCCAACTTCATCTCCGGCATCATCATCCTGTTCGAGCGCCCGGTGCGGATCGGCGACACCGTCACCATCGGCACCATCTCGGGCACGGTCAACAAGATCAGGATCCGCTCCACCACCCTCACCGACTTCGACCGCAAGGAGGTGATCATCCCGAACCAGCAGCTGATGATAGAGCGGCTCATCAACTGGTCCCTGTCCGACACCGTCACCCGGGTCATCGCCCGGGTCGGGGTGGCCTATGGCTCGGATCTGGATCTGACCCGCAAGCTGTTGATGCAGGCCGCCATGGAGAACAGCCGGGTGCTGAAAGACCCGGCCCCCATCGTCTACTTCCTCACCTTCGGGCCCAGCACCCTGGATCACGAGCTGCGCTTCTTCGTGAGCGAGCTGGGGGATCGCAACCCGGCCATCGACGAGCTGAACCGCCGCATCGACGTGCTGTTCCGCGAGCATGGCATCGAGATCGCGTTCAACCAGATGGACGTCTACATCAAGAACATGCAGGGAGACGAACAGAAGGTGGAATCCCGCCCGGCGCTGCCGCCGGCGGGGAACCAGCCCGTCTGATCCCGCCCGCTTCACAGGCCCCGTCACGGGGCCTGTTTTTTTTCTGCCCGCCCCCCGCCTTGGAAAGCGCAGATCGCCCCCAATATAGGGAAGACAACGGACTGTCTGCACGAGGAACCCAATGGACTCGCTCTACGCCGTGGTGCTCTTTGCCATCTCGGCATCGGTCACCCCCGGCCCCAACAACATCATGGTGATGAGCGCCGGCGCCAGCGTCGGGATACGCAAGAGCCTGCCCCTGCTCATGGGGATCTGCGTCGGCTTCACCCTGATGCTGTTGCTGGTGGGGCTGGGCTTTGGCCAGCTCTTTACCCGCTTCCCCGAACTCCACTTGTTCATCAAGTGCGCGGGCACCCTCTATCTGCTCTATCTTGCCTGGCTCATCGCCCGCCCGACGGACGGGATGACTGACAGCAACGGGGCCCGCCCGTTCGGCTTTTTCAAGGGAGCCCTGTTCCAGTGGGTCAATGCCAAGGCCTGGGTGGTCGCCACCGGCGCCATCGCCGCCTTCACCAGCACGGGGAGCGATCCCTTTGAGCAGCACCTCGTCATCGCCCTGACCTTCTTCATCGTCTCTTTCCCCTGCGTCGGACTCTGGCTCCTGTGCGGTTCCCTGCTCAAGCGCTGGCTGGCAAACGATCTTGCCCGTCGCCGCTTCAACCAGGTGATGGCAGCCCTGCTGGTACTGTCAGTGGTGCCCGTCATTCGCGAGATCCTGATCCCCGCCTGAGACGCCGGGACTCCCCTTTCCCTTGACCCGACGGATGGCCGTCGCAAAGGAGATGCAATGCAACAAGTGGTCTATGTGGCCAACCCGGTGAGCGGGTTGATCCATGTGTTTCGCCTCGAAGCAGGCACCCTCGCCCCGCTGCAGGAAGTGCAGACCGGCGGCGAGGTGCAGCCCCTGGTCATCAGCCCGGACCGGCGCTGGCTCCATGCGGGGGTGCGCCCCGATTTTCGGGTGCTGAGCTTCCCCATCGCCGCCGATGGGCGGCTCGGGGTCCCGACCTCGGCGCCGCTGCTCGGCAGCGCCTCCCACACCTGCACCGATGGGAGCGGCCGCCTCTTCTTTGCCGCCTCCTACGCCTTCAACCACGTCACCGTCTCCCGCCAGGATCAGGCGGGCCGGATGCAGCCCCCTCACCAGCGTCTCGACCACCTGATGGCGGCCCACTCGGTCACCTGGCTTGCGGGGCAAAACGGGGAGCAGGAGCTGCTGGTGGCCTGCCTGAAGGAGGACAGGGTGCGCCGCTTTGCCCTAGTGAACGAGAAGCTGGTTCCCCATCCCTTGGGGGACATTCACACCGCCCCCGGCGCCGGACCCCGCCATCTGGCCCTGCACCCGGACAACGGCGATCTCTATTGCCTCAACGAACTCGATGCCACCCTCAATCGCTACCACAGGGAGGCGGACGGACAGATAGTGGCGCGCGAGAGCCTGGATATGCTGCCCGAGGGTTATCAGGGAGAGCGCTGGGGCGCCGACCTGCACCTGACCCCGGATGGACGTTTTCTCTACACCAGCGAACGGGCCAGCAGCCTGCTCACCCTGTTCGGCGTCTCCCCCCAAGATGGCGCCCTCACCCCCCTCGGCCACTTCCCGACCGAGGCCTGTCCCCGGGGCTTTGCCATCGACCACAACGGCCACTGGCTCATCGCGACCGGGCAGCAATCCCACGAGGTGGCGCTGCATGCCATCGACCCCGAAAGCGGCCAGCTCACCCCGGGCCCACGGAGCGAGGTGGGCAAGGGGGCCATGTGGGTGAGGGTGCTCGCCCTCCCCTGAGATGGCGAAAAACGGGCATAAAAAAAGCCATGGCACTGCCATGGCCTGCGTGAGCCGGCCCCCTCAGGAGCCGGTCACCTCCTTCAGGAAACCGGTGAAACGCTGCCAGGACTTGGCATCGGCATCGGCGCGGTAGTTGTCCGAGCCAAAGACGCTGAACGCGTGGGGAGCACCGCTGTAGCTGGTCGCCTCGTGCTTCACCCCGGCGCTCTCCAGCTCGGCCACCAGCGCTGCAAACTGACCCAGAGAGACCGCCTCGTCGGCGCTGCCGTGCTGGACAAGCAACTGTCCCTTCACCTCTTTGTAGTCCTGCCCGGCCGGGGTCTCCAGCCCGCCGTGTACGCTCACTACCCCCTTGAGATCCGCCCCGCTGCGGGCCAGCTCCAGCACGGCGGCGCCGCCGAAGCAGTAACCGAGGGCCACCGCATTGTCGAGCCGCCCCCCCTGCCTGCCCGCCTCCGCCAATCCTCCTTGCAGCAGGGAGCGCATCCTGGTCCGGTCCTGATAAAGGGCCCCGGTGAGGCGCTTCTTGTCTTCCACCGTGCCCGGCCTGACCCCGGCACCGAACAAATCGACGGCAAAGACACTGTAGCCCAGGGCCACCAGCATCTCGGCCCGCTTGATCTCGTAACCGTTGAGCCCGTCCCAGTCGTGCACCAGCACCACCAGAGGGGCCTGCTTGTCGGTACCCGCCAGGTAATAGCCCTCGAACGGCTTGCCTTCGACCTCGTAGCGCACCGCACCGGCCTCGGCCGCGCCGCTCCCCATCAGCCCCAGCAAGGCCAGGATCCATGCCCTCTTCATCCTTTCGTCCTCTCCCGTCAATGGTGCCCCTGAGTGTAGCCGCTTCACATGCGGGCCCGGGTTCAGTGGTACGCAGGCAAAAAAAGAGAGGCCACCCGAAGGTGGCCTCTTTTTCATCATCTCAACGTACAGCAAGCCAGGCGCTTAATCCTTGGCGCTCTCCATGGCACCCGTTTCGGAGTGCTGGGGCAGGATGAGGTTCAGCAGGATGGCTGCCACCGAGGCCAGCCCCACGCCCGCCAGGGCGAAGTCACCGATCTTCATCTCCAGCGCACCGACACCCACGGTCAGGGTCACCGCCACGATGGCGATGTTGCGGGACAGCCCCAGATCCACCTTGGACTCCACCAGGGTCTTGAGACCGATGGCGGCGATGGATCCGAACAGCAGCAGCATGATGCCGCCCATCACCGGCATGGGGATGGAGGTGAGCAGGGCGTTGAACTTGCCGAAGAAGGCCAGAATGATGGCGAACACCGCGGCCCAGGTCATGGTGATCGGGTTGAAGTTGCGGGTGATCATCACGGCGCCGGTCACTTCCGCATAGGTGGTGACGGGGGGACCACCGATGAAACCGGCGAAGCAGACGCCGATGCCGTCACCGGCCAGGGTGCGGTGCAGGCCGGGATCCTTGGTGTAGTCCTTGCCGGTCACGCCGCCGATGGCCAGCACGCCGCCGATGTGCTCGATGCAGGGGGCGATGGCCACCGGCAGCATGAAGAGGGCCGCGGCCCAGTTGATCTCCGGGGTCTCGAAGTGGGGCAGCGCCAGCCAGGGGGCGTTGACCATGCCGTCGAAACTCACCTGGCCCATCAGCACGGCAGAGACATAACCGGCGATGACACCGCACAGGATGGGGATGAGCTTGATCCAGCCCTTGCAGAACACGGCGGCAATCAGGGTGACCGCCAGCGAGATCCCCGCCAGAGTCAGCGCCGTGGTGGCAGGCACCACCTGCTCACCGCCGGCACGGCCCATGGCCATGTTGCAGGCTACCTGGGCCACCGACAGGCCGATCACCATGATGACGGGACCGATGACCACGGGGGGCAGCAGCTTGTGCACGAAGCCCATGCCACGAGCGCGGATGATGGCCGCCAGGATGAAATACATGAAGCCCGCGGCAAACAGACCGAACATGGTGGAGGGCAGGCCCCAGGTCTGGGTGGCATAGATGATGGGGGCGATGAAGGCGAAGCTGGAGCCGAGGAAGATCGGCACCTGACGACGGGTGCAGAGCTGGAACAGCAGGGTGCCTACACCGGCGCCAAGCAGGGCCATGGAGGGGTTCAGACCGGTGAGCAGGGGCACCAGCACCATGGCACCGAAGGCGACAAACAGAATTTGCAGCCCGGCGACGCTTTGCTTGACCAAGGAAAACATGGGTATCCTTAATTTTTTGATAACTGACAGGGATATTTGACACTTTTCAGTCATCACAAGACGTTTTCAAGGCAGCCAACGGGCCAAACGGCGTCATTTGTTGCCTTTTACTGCTTGGGGAGGGCATGAAACTGGCTTTTTAGGCGGGATTCGCTGCTACAAGCATCGAGGAAGCGATTTTACGCACTTTTATGGCCAACGCCAATCGTTTTTCCGGCGAGTTGACATGACAAGGCTTTCAACTGGTCGACGCAGATATCCCCCCAACCCCCTCTCTATACTCGAAGGCGTGACCCCACACCGACAAGGAGTTCCCCATGTCACTGCCCTCATTCAAACCCAGCCAGCGCCGGCTGCTGCTGGGTTCGGCCATCGCCCTGGCCCTGTTCGCCACCCCGCTGAGCTATGACTTCGACCACCACCAGTGGCAGGCAAACCAGGCCCATGCCAAATCCTGCTTCATTGCCGGTACCCGCATCCTGATGGCCGATGGCTGCGAACGCCCCATCGAGACCCTGCGGGTCGGCGATCGGGTGCGGGACAGGCACGGGCAGAGCAACCGCATCCAGGCCATCGAGCGGGTGGCGCTGGGGGCGCGCAGGCTCTACGGGCTCAATCATCTGCCCCCCTTCTTTACCGCCGAGCACCCCTTCCTCACCACCCGGGGCTGGGCGGCCATCGCACCGGCCATGACCCGCACCGAAAACCCGGCCCTCGCCGTGCTGCCGCTCTTTACCGGCATGCACCTGCTGGGTTGGTCAGAGGGGGGCAGCGCGGGCAACCTGGCGCTGGCACCGCACCCTGTCGAACTGCCGGTGGCCTCCCTCTCCTGGGTTGATGCCCCGCCCGCCACGGCGCTGTTCAACCTGATCCTTGATGGCAGCCACAGCTATGTGGCCAATGGGCTGATCGTGCACAACAAAGGGGGGGATGGCGGCGGCAACAGTGGTAGCGGAGGCAGCAACAGCGGCGGCGGGGGCAGCAACAGCGGCG
>NZ_CAWMFQ010000064.1:0-8316 GCF_963866995.1 Aeromonas sp. ZOR0002
AATCACAATCCGGGACTCTACCAACTGAGCTACAGCCACCACAGCTGTTTTCGTTCTTCAACACGCCCGTTTAACCGGCGCACTTTTGATGGTGCGCCCGACAGGATTCGAACCTGTGACCTCTGCCTCCGGAGGGCAGCGCTCTATCCAGCTGAGCTACGGGCGCTACGCTGTCGAACGGGGCGCATTATTGATGATGATGCCGACCTTGTCTACTCTTTTTTTGACACAAAGAATCAAGTGCCTGTTTTTCAATCACTTCCGACCCTTTTCAACTATTTTTGTTTTGTTCAGGCTGGATCCAGCAATTCCCCACTACTTTTTGAATCCCTCACCCCATAGGGTCAAAGATGATGGGCAATGCTTGACTTGCCTTTGCGCCCACCTAGAATGAATGAACGTTCATTCAGTCGTTGACCTCTGATAACCATGGATAAGAAAGAACGCATTTTCGAAGCAGCTCACGAGATCCTCGGCGAGCAGGGCTTCTACGGCCTTTCCATTGCCGTGGTCGCCAAGAAAGCCAAGGTGGCGGCAGGCACCATCTATCGCTATTTCAGCGACAAGGATGACCTGATCCGCCAGCTCTATCAGCACACTATCCTCAAGTTTCATCCCCTGGTCATGGAAGGTGTGCAGATAGAAGAGGTGTCCTATGAGCAGTATCGGCGCCTCTGGCTCAACATCGATGCCATCTTCACCAGCTACCCCAATGCACTCAAGTGCAAATTGCAGTACGAAAGTTCTCCATTGGGGGCTGAATTGGAGCGGGATCCGGTCATAATGGCGACGTGGGCGCCACTTGAGCGCTTCTTTGAGCAAGGACGCCAACAGGGACTCTTCATCGATCTCCCCATTCTGGTGTTGCAAGCATTGAGTCTGGATTGCGTGGCCAACCTGGCACAGCAGCGCCGGGTTCACGATTTCGAATTGACGCAGGAACAGCTGGATACGGTCATCCGGGCCAGCTGGAATGCCATTTTAAACCCTAATGTTTCCATCACAGGAGCCTGTTCATGAAAAAGTGGATGGCCATCATGTTGCTGATAGCACTCGCCCTGTTTGGCAGTGTCATCGGCTTCAATATGTTCAAGCAGAAGAAGATTGCAGAGTTCATGGCCAATCGGCCCGAGCCCGAGTTCCCGGTCACCGCCATGGTCACCAAGGCGCAGGACTGGGTCCCCACCATTGAAGCCATCGGCTTCATCGAGCCGAACCAGGGGGTCACCCTCTCCAGCGAGCTGTCAGGCACCATCGACAGCATCCGGTTCGAATCCGGGGCACATGTCAAAGCGGATCAACTGCTGCTGAGCCTGGACTCCAGTGTGGAAAAAGCCAATCTGAACTCTTCCCAGGCCAGACTGCCGGCAGCCAGGGCCAAGTTCGAGCGCTACAAGAACCTCTATCAGAAGAATTCCATCTCCCGGGACCAGCTGGATGATGCCGAGGCAAGCTACCGCTCCCTGGAGGCGGACATCGACAGTCTGAAGGCCACCATCGCCCGTCGTGAGGTGCGTGCCCCCTTCAGCGGTGCCGTGGGCCTGCGCAACGTCTTCCTCGGCCAGTATCTGGAACCGGGTACCCAGATTGTGCGCCTCGAAGACACCAGCGTGATGCGCCTGCGCTTCACCGTGCCCCAGACCGACATCTCCAAAATCACCCTGGGACAGACCATCAAGATCAACGTGGATGCCTATCCCCAGACCCAGTTTGACGGCCAGATCACGGCCATCGAGCCCGCGGTCAACTATCAGAGCGGCCTGATCCAGGTGCAGGCAGACATCCCGAACAACGACGGCCAGCTCCGTTCCGGCATGTTCGCCCGCGCCAGCATCATACTGCCCACGGTGAAGGACCAGATCGTGATCCCGCAGTCCGCCATATCCTTCACCCTCTATGGCGAGAACGTCTACGTCATTCACGAGGCTGACGGCGTGAAACGCGCCAAGCAGGTGGTGGTCAAGGCAGGTGAGCGTCGCGGCAACGATGTCCATGTGCTGTCCGGCATCAAGGCTGGCGATCAAATCGTGCTGTCGGGTCAGGTTCGCCTGAGCAACGATACCAAGGTGCACGTGGTCGAGAACGATGCCCTTGCCGTTCCGGCACAAACCCCGATGCTGTAAGCGCGGAGAGCTGCGATGCGATTTACTGACATATTCATAAAACGGCCTGTGCTGGCGATCTCGCTCAGCTTCCTGATAGCCCTGCTGGGCTTCCAGGCCATCTTCAAGATGCAGGTGCGTGAATACCCCGAGGTGATCAACACCGTCATCACGGTCAACACCAGCTACTATGGCGCCAGTGCGGACCTGATCCAGGGCTTCATCACCCAGCCCCTGGAGCAGGCGGTCGCCCAGGCCGACAACATCGACTTCATGACCTCCTCGAGCCAGCTGGGCAGTTCCACGGTGACGGCGTACATGAAGCTCAACACCGATCCGAACGCCGCGCTGTCCGACATCCTGGCCAAGGTCAACTCGGTGCGTTCCCAGTTGCCCAAAGAGGCGGAAGACCCTTCGGTCACCTCCTCCACCGGCTCCACCACGGCGGTGCTCTACATGGGCTTCACCAGCCCGGAGCTCAATTCCAGCCAGATCACCGACTACCTGGAGCGGGTCATCAAGCCCCAGCTGTTTACCGTGGGCGGGGTCTCCAAAGTGGATCTGTATGGCGGGGTCGAATTCGCCCTGCGGGTGTGGCTGGATCCGGCCAAGATGGCCGCCTTTGACCTGACCTCAAGCGACGTGATGACGGTGCTCAACAGCAACAACTATCAGTCCGCGACCGGCCAGGCCACCGGCTATTTCACCCTGTTCAACGGCAACGCCGAGACCCAGGTCGGCAACATCGAAGAGCTCAAGCGTCTGGTGGTCGCCACCCGCGACAGCAAGGTGATCCGTCTCTCCGACATCGCCAAGGTCTCCCTGGAGAAGAGCCACGACATCTATCGCGCCAGCGCCAACGGCCGCGAGGCCGTAGTTCTGGCCATCAACGCAGCCCCGACAGCCAACCCCATCAACATCGCCCACGATGTGCTGGAGCTGCTGCCGAGCCTGAAGCGCAACATGCCGAGCACCATGCAGGTGAACGTCCTGTATGACTCCACCATCGCCATCAACGAATCCATCCACGAGGTCATCAAGACCATACTGGAGGCGGCCGCCATCGTACTGGTGGTGATCACCCTGTTCCTCGGTTCGTTCCGGGCGGTCATCATCCCCATCATCACCATTCCCCTGAGCCTCATCGGCGTGGTGATGATGATGGACATGTTCGGCTTCTCCATAAACCTCATGACCCTGCTGGCGATGGTGCTGGCCATCGGTCTGGTGGTGGATGACGCCATCGTGGTGCTGGAGAACGTCGACCGTCACATCAAGGAAGGGGAAGAGCCGTTCCGGGCCGCCATCATAGGTACCCGGGAGATCGCCGTGCCCGTCATCGCCATGACGGTCACCCTGGCGGCGGTGTATGCGCCCATCGCCCTGATGGGGGGCATCACCGGCTCCCTGTTCAAGGAGTTCGCGCTGACCCTGGCGGGCGCCGTGTTCGTCTCGGGCATCATCGCCCTGACCCTGTCGCCCATGATGTGCGCCAAGATGCTCAGGGCCAACGAGGAGCCCGGCAAGTTCGAGCGTACCGTGCACGATCTGCTGGACCGGATGACGGCCCGCTACGACGCCATGCTCCATGCCGTGATGCAAAAGCGCATCGTGGTCATCCTGTTTGCCGTCATCGTGTTCGCCAGCCTGCCGCTGCTGTTCAAGTTCATTCCGAGCGAGCTGGCCCCGTCCGAGGACAAAGGCGTCATGGCGGTGCTGGGGACGGCACCTTCCAACGCCAACCTGGACTACATCGAAAACACCATGGCGGACGTGAACAAAGTCCTGGACGACCAGCCGGAGATCGCTTACTCCCAGGTCTTCTCAGGGGTGTTCAACTCCAATCAGGCGTTCGGTATCGCCTCCATGGTGCCATGGAGCCAGCGTGAAGCGAGCCAGAAAGAGGTGCTGGACCGGGTCGCCGGTCTGGTGAAGGACATCCCCGGGATGGCCATCACCACCTTCCAGTTCCCGGAACTGCCGGGGGCCTCGAGCGGTCTGCCCATCCAGTTCGTCATCACCACCCCGAACAGCTTCGAGAGCCTGTTCCTGATCGCGGGTGAGATGCTGGCGGCAACCCAGGCCAACGGCCAGTTCGTCTATTCGGATCTCGATCTGAACTACGACTCGGCCACCATGAAGATCAGCATCGACAAGGACAAGGCGGGTGCCTACGGCATCACCATGCAGGACATCGGCATCACCATGGGCACCATGATGGCGGACGGTTACGTCAACCGTATCGACCTGGATGGCCGCTCCTACGAGGTGATCCCGCAGGTGGAGCGCAAGTTCCGTCTCAACCCCGAGTCCATCAAGGGCTACTACGTGCGTGCCGCCGACGGCAAGTCGATCCCGCTGGGCAGCCTGATCAAGATTGAAGTGAAGGGAGAGCCCCGTGCCCTGCCCCACTTCAACCAGCTGAACTCCGCCACCATCGGCGCCGTGCCGGCACCGGGCGTGGCCATGGGGGATGCGATCAACTGGTTCAAGGCGACCGCGGAAGAGAAGCTGCCCCAAGGCTATCGTTACGACTTCATGGGGGAAGCCCGCCAGTTCGTGACCGAAGGGAATGCGCTCTACGCCACCTTCGCCCTGGCCCTGGCCATCATCTTCCTGGTGCTGGCGATCCAGTTCGAATCCGTGCGTGACCCGCTGGTCATCATGGTGTCGGTGCCGCTGGCCATCAGTGGCGCGCTGATCGCCCTGGCGTGGGGCATGGCCACCATGAACATCTACTCCCAGGTTGGTCTCATCACCCTCGTCGGTCTGATTACCAAGCACGGTATTCTGATCTGCGAGGTGGCGAAGGAGGAGCAGCTGCTCCATGGTCTGAACCGGATGCAAGCCGTGATGCAGGCTGCCAAGGTCCGTCTGCGCCCCATCCTGATGACCACGGCGGCGATGATCGCAGGCCTTATCCCGCTGCTCTATGCCTCGGGTGCGGGGGCGGCACAGCGCTTCAGCATCGGCATCGTCATCGTGGCGGGTCTGGCCATCGGCACCCTGTTCACCCTGTTCGTGCTGCCGGTCATCTACACCTTCCTGGCATCCGAACACAAGCCGCTGCCGGAATTCGACGAATCCATCCCGGCAAAAGCCAAGGGCGGTCACTGATCCCAGCCCACACAAAAAAGGCCCCGAAAGGGGCCTTGTTTTTATCCATTGGATGACACACGACATAAGTCCATGAAGCAGTTAAACTAAACCGCACTCAATCCAGACCGCAAGGACGCCATGTCAGGAATCTTCTCCAAGGCCGTCGGCCTTAACGGACTCTCTTATCGTCTGCTTTCCTACATTCTGATCTGCAGTACGGTGCTGGCACTGCTCATCACCGTGCTTCAGCTCGCCTGGGACTACAACAAGGATGTGACCGTCATCGAGGCCAGCATCGGCCAGATCGAGGCCTCCTTCCTGCAACCCATCTCGGCCAGTCTCTGGAATCTGGATGAAGAGCAGGTGAAGGTGCAGATCGAGGGCATCATGAACCTGCCCAACATGCAGTTCGTCATGGTCAAGGAGATGCTGGGCAATTCGGAAGTACCTCTGCTCACCCAGGGGGTGGAGCAGCCCCAATACGACATCTCCCGCGAGTTCACCCTGAGCTATCAGGGGGAAGTGGTCGGCAAGCTGTTCGTCGCCGCCTCCCTGGAGCAGGTCTACCAGCGCCTCATCGAGAAATCCGTGCTGATCCTGGTCAGCCAGACCATCAAGACCCTGGTCGTCTCGTTCTGCATCCTGGTCATCATCTACTATCTGGTGATCCGTCATATCAACCGCATCGTCAGCTATGCCCAGAAACTGAGCCTGGATCGCCTCGCGGTAGAGCTGACCCTGGAAGGTCGCCCCCTGCCCCGCAAGTCCCCCGACGAATTCGATACCCTGGCCGCCACCCTCAACCAGATGCGCACCCGGCTGAACGACGAGTTCACGGCCCGCCATCAGGCCGCCGATCAGCTCCAGCAGGAGCGGGACTTCTCCGCCACCCTGATCAACTCCGCCAACATGGTCATCTGCTGCATGGAGCCGGATCTCAACATCGCCAGCATCAACCCGGCGGCCATCCTGCTGACCGGCTATCACCACCAGGAGCTGTTGCAGCACAACTGGCTGGATCTCTTCGTCAGCAAGGAGCAGCGTGACGAGCTGGCCGCCACCCTGGCCGATCAGGGCGCTCTGGAGGACAGGGAGATCACCATGCACGACCAGCAGGGCAACGAGCTGGTACTGCAGTGGACCTTCGCTCCCTTCTACGAGGGGCCCAACCTCAAGTACCTGATCGGCTTTGGCTATGACATCACCCCCCTCAAAAAGGTCGAGCGGGAGATCACCCTGTTCAACGAGCAGCTGGAAGGCAAGGTGGCGGAACGCACCCGCAGCCTGAGCGATGCCAACGACCAGCTGGGCAAGGCCTATGACGATCTCAAGCAGGCCCAGCAGACCCTGGTGGAGTCGGAGAAAATGGCCTCCCTCGGTTCCCTTGTTGCCGGCGTGGCCCACGAGATCAACACCCCCATCGGCATCAGCGTCACCGCCTCCTCCTACCTGCAGGAGCGGGTGGCCGACTTCAAGCAGCATATCGAGGCCAAGCAGCTCTCCCGCACCTACCTCAACGAATTCACCCAGAATCTCGACGAGTCGATGCAACTGCTGCAAGGCAACCTGAGACGCGCCTCAGAGCTCATCGCCAGCTTCAAGCAGGTAGCGGTCGATCAGTCCTCCGAGGCCCGCTACAACTTCAGCCTCGCCGACAACCTGCATCAGGTGGTGGTCTCCCTCGGCTACAAGCTCAAGAAGGCCCAGTGCGAGGTGGACATCCAGTGCGATCCCAAGCTGAGCATCTACTCCTTCCCGGGCAGCTTCACCCAGATCTATTCCAACCTGATCCTCAACTCCATCCATCACGGTTTCGATGGCTGGGACAGGCCCAGAAAGATCACCATCCAGGTGGCGCAGCAGGGAGACGAGCTGGTCATCGACTACAGTGACAACGGCCGCGGCATCCCCCCGGAGATATTGCCGCGCATCTTCGATCCCTTCGTCACCTCCAAGCGGGGCCAGGGTGGCAGCGGGCTCGGCACTCACATCATCTACAACCTGGTGGTCCAGCTGCTGCGCGGCCGCATCCACTGCGCCAGCGAACCGGGCCAGGGCGCCCAGTTCCACATTCGCCTGCCCATCCAGCAGAACTGAGCACCGGCTCTTGTGAGCCGGCCGCTTTATCCCCATCATGCTGTGACTGCATTCTTAACGAGCGGAGAACCTCGCAATGGCACAGCATTTTGACTACATCGCCATCGGTGGCGGCAGCGGCGGCATCGCCTCGGCCAACCGGGCAGCCATGTACGGCAAGAGAGTCGCCCTGATCGAAGCCAAAGAGCTGGGTGGCACCTGCGTCAACGTCGGCTGCGTACCGAAGAAGGCCATGTGGTATGCAGGCCAGATCGCCGATGCCCTGAAATATGGCGCCGACTACGGCTTCGACACCACGCTCAACCACTTCAGCTGGGCCAAGCTGGTCGAATCCCGTCAGGCCTATATCGGGCGCATTCACCAGTCCTACCAGAACGTGCTGGGCAAGAACCAGATCACTGTCATCAAGGGCTTCGCCCGCTTCGTCGACAGCCATACCGTCGAGGTGAACGGCGAGCACTACAGCGCCGATCACATCCTGATTGCCACCGGCGGCCGCCCCGAGGTCCCGACCATTCCGGGCGCCGAACTGGGTATCGACTCCGACGGTTTCTTCGACCTGAAAAGCCAGCCCAAACGGGTTGCCGTGGTGGGTGCCGGCTATATCGCCGTGGAGATCGCTGGCGTGATGCAGGCACTTGGCTCCGAGACCCATCTGGTGGTGCGCAAGCATGCGCCGCTGCGCAACTTCGACCCCATGATCCACGAGACCCTGGTGGAGATCATGGCGCAGGAAGGGCCCAAGCTGCACACCCACGCCATTCCCAAGGCCGTCATCAAGAACGCAGACGACAGCCTGACCCTGCAACTGGAAAATGGTCGCCACCTCACCGTGGACTGCCTCATCTGGGCCATCGGTCGCGTGCCCGCCACCGACAACCTCAATCTGGCTGCCACCGGCATCACCCTGGACGAGAAGGGCTTCATCCCGACCGACAAGTTCCAGAACACCGCCGTCGCCAACCTTTATGCCGTCGGTGACAACACCGGCCGCATCCAGCTCACCCCAGTGGCTGTC
>NZ_CAWMFQ010000065.1:0-1803 GCF_963866995.1 Aeromonas sp. ZOR0002
CATTCGGCCAGCGCCGAGCCATCCGGCCGCCACTTGGCCTTGAGGGAGATGCTGATATCGAAACCTGCATCCATCAGGCGAGTCTGGATCCGGTCCACCGCACCGCCGGTCCAGCCGTAGCTGCCGAAGGCCGAGGCACGCTTGTTGCGAAAACGCAGGCCGGTGATCTCTTCGAGCATGCCCGCCACCTTGGGCATCATGACGTTGTTCATGGTGGAGGAGCCCACCAGTATCCCCTTGGAGCGGAACACCTGGGTCAGGATCTCGTTCTTGTCGTGGCGGGCCACGTTGTAGATCTTCACCGCCACGCCCGGGTCCACCTCGTGGATGCCCTGGGCGATGGCGTCGGCCATCATGCGGGTGTTGTTGGACATGGAGTCGTAGAAGAGGGTGATGCGGTCTTCCTGATAGTGGTCGGCCCACTCCAGGTATTTCAGGATGATCTGGGTGGGGTCCTCGCGCCAGACGATGCCGTGGGAGGTGGCCACCATGCTCACCGGCAGGTTGAAGCCCAGCACCTCCTTGATCTTGGCGGTCACCAGCGGGCTGAAGGGGGTAAGGATGTTGGCGTAGTAGCGCTGGCACTGCTCCATCAGCTCGGTCTGGTCCACCTCGTCGTTGAACAGGTGCTCGTCGCAGTAGTGCTGGCCGAAGGCGTCGTTGGAGAAGAGCACCGCATCTTCGGTCATGTAGGTCATCATGCTGTCGGGCCAGTGCAGCATGGGGGTCTCGATGAACACCAGCTGCTTGCCGTTGCCGATGTCCAGGCTGTCACCGGTTTTGACCGGGTGGAAGTTCCACTCCGGGTGGTGATGATGGCCGGTGATGGAGTCGATGGCGTTGTGGGTGCAGTAGATGGGGGTGCCGGGGATGCGGGCCATCAGCTCGGTCAGGGCGCCGGCGTGATCCTCCTCGGCGTGGTTGATCACCACAAAATCGATGGAAGCGAGATCGATCTCGGCCGCCAGGTTCTGCACGAACTCACGGCTGAACTTGTGATCGACGGTATCGATCAGCACGTTCTTCCCTTCGCGGATGAGGTAGCTGTTGTAGCTGGTGCCCTTGTGGGTCTTGTACTCGGTGCCGTGGAAGTCGCGTACCTCCCAGTCCCGTTGGCCGACCCAGTGAATGTTGTTCTTGACGTGAATGCTCATCAGGCAGTTCCTCGGATGCAATAGTGGATGTTCAACTGAACCAGCTATTGCAGCGGACATGCCAACTTGTAACCCATTGTTTTTAATGGCTTCACATATCACTCATTGTCATTAAGACACCACATCTTTATAGTCAAAATCACAAACACACTGTCATTTGGACAATTATCGTGATCTCGACCGACAGCCTGGCGCGCATCGCCCTCGACCTGCAACTCGGCATCTCTCATCAAGACCGCTTCCACCGTCTGATCCAGAGCGTGCGCAGCCTGCTGAACTCGGATGCCTCGGCCCTGCTGCGCTACGAGGGGGGCCAGTTTATCCCGCTGGCCATCGACGGCCTGATGCAGGACGTGCTGGGGCGCCGCTTCGCCCTCAAGGATCACCCGCGCCTCGAGGCCATCGCCCGCGCCGGGGATGTGGTGCGCTTCCCCGCCGACAGCGCCCTGCCCGACCCCTATGACGGCCTGCTGCCGGATCACGACGACTTCAAGGTGCACGCCTGTGTCGGTCTGCCGCTCTTCTCGGATCAGGCGCTGATCGGCGCCCTGACCATAGACGGCATGAACCCGGCCCAATTCGACGGCATCAGCGACGAGGAGCTGCGGCTGGTGGGGGCCCTGGCCGCCGCCGCCCTCGACAACGCCCT
>NZ_CAWMFQ010000066.1:0-1139 GCF_963866995.1 Aeromonas sp. ZOR0002
ACCATCGGCCACGTTGACCACGGTAAAACCACCCTGACCGCCGCCATCACCAACGTGCTGGCCAAGCACTTCGGTGGTAAAGCTTTCGCCTTCGACCAGATCGACAAGGCACCGGAAGAGCGTGAGCGTGGTATCACCATCAACACCTCCCACGTAGAATACGACACTGCAACCCGCCACTACGCCCACGTAGATTGCCCGGGTCACGCCGACTACGTTAAAAACATGATCACCGGTGCTGCCCAGATGGACGGCGCAATCCTGGTAGTAGCAGCGACTGACGGCCCGATGCCGCAGACTCGTGAGCACATCCTGCTGGGTCGTCAGGTAGGCGTTCCGTACATCATCGTGTTCATGAACAAGTGTGACATGGTAGATGACGAAGAGCTGCTGGAACTGGTCGAGATGGAAGTTCGCGAACTGCTGTCCGAGTACGACTTCCCGGGTGATGACCTGCCGGTAGTCCGTGGTTCCGCACTGAAAGCGCTGGAAGGCGAAGCTCAGTGGGAAGAGAAGATCCTGGAACTGGCTGGCCACCTGGACACCTACATTCCGGAGCCGGAGCGTGCCATTGACCAGCCGTTCCTGATGCCTATCGAAGACGTCTTCTCCATCGCAGGCCGTGGTACCGTAGTAACCGGTCGTGTAGAGCGCGGTATCGTCAAGGTTGGTGAAGAAGTGGAAATCGTTGGTATCAAAGATACCACCAAGACCACCTGTACCGGCGTTGAAATGTTCCGCAAACTGCTGGACGAAGGTCGTGCAGGTGAGAACGTTGGCGCACTGCTGCGTGGCGTGAAGCGTGAAGACGTAGAGCGTGGTCAGGTACTGGCCAAGCCGGGCACCATCAAGCCGCACACCAAGTTCGAATCCGAAGTGTACGTGCTGTCCAAAGAAGAAGGTGGTCGTCATACCCCGTTCTTCAAGGGCTACCGTCCGCAGTTCTACTTCCGTACTACCGACGTGACCGGTACCATCGAACTGCCGGAAGGCGTAGAGATGGTAATGCCGGGCGACAACATCAAGATGGTTGTTACCCTGATTGCGCCGATCGCGATGGACGACGGCCTGCGTTTCGCCATCCGTGAAGGTGGCCGTACCGTAGGTGCTGGTGTTGTAGCTAAAGTTATCGCTTAATC
>NZ_CAWMFQ010000067.1:0-2215 GCF_963866995.1 Aeromonas sp. ZOR0002
GCCGTGCTGCGCCAGTTGGTCGAGCGGCGGCGCGCGGCGTTGGCCCATCTGGACGCGCAACTGGCCTCCATGCCAGCCGAGCGGGCGCACGAGGAGGCATTGCCGTGAACGCCCCTGACAAACTGCCGCCCGAGACGCGCCAACCCGTTTCCGGCTACCTGTGGGGTGCGCTGGCCGTGTTGACCTGCCCCTGCCATCTGCCGATTCTCGCCGCCGTGCTGGCCGGGACGACCGCCGGTGCCTTCCTTGGCGAGCATTGGGGTGTTGCCGCGCTCGCGCTGACCGGCTTGTTCGTTCTGGCCGTAACGCGGCTGCTGCGCGCCTTCCGGGGCGGATCATGACGAGTTCGCAGCCCGCCGGATGGACGGCGGCCGAGTTGGCGCAGGCGGCGGCGCGCGGACAGCTTGACCTGCATTACCAGCCGCTGGTCGATCTGCGCGATCACCGGATCGCTGGCGCGGAAGCGTTGATGCGCTGGCGGCATCCGAGGCTTGGCCTGTTGCCGCCCGGCCAGTTCCTGCCGCTGGCCGAGTCGTTCGGCCTGATGCCGGAAATAGGCGCGTGGGTGCTGGGCGAGGCCTGTCGCCAGATGCACAAGTGGCAAGGACCGGCATGGCAACCGTTCCGTCTTGCCATCAATGTGTCCGCCAGCCAGGTTGGGCCAACGTTCGACGACGAGGTAAAGCGGGTGCTGGCCGATATGGCCCTGCCCGCCGAGCTTCTGGAGATCGAACTGACCGAATCGGTCGCATTCGGCAATCCAGCCCTGTTCGCCAGTTTCGACGCCTTGCGCGCCATCGGCGTGCGCTTCGCCGCCGACGACTTCGGCACCGGCTATTCCTGCCTGCAACATCTGAAATGCTGCCCCATCACCACATTGAAAATCGACCAATCCTTTGTCGCCAGGCTCCCGGATGATGCCCGTGACCAAACTATCGTGCGGGCGGTGATCCAGCTCGCGCACGGGCTGGGCATGGATGTCATTTTCAGAAGACGACTGCACCAGTTGATTGGGCGTAATGGCTGTTGTGCAGCCAGCTCCTGACAGTTCAATATCAGAAGTGATCTGCACCAATCTCGACTATGCTCAATACTCGTGTGCACCAAAGCGAGGTGAGCATGGCGACGGACACCCCACGGATTCCAGAACAAGGCGTGGCCACTCTGCCTGATGAGGCTTGGGAGCGTGCGCGCCGTCGTGCGGAGATCATCAGTCCGTTGGCGCAGTCGGAGACGGTCGGGCACGAAGCGGCCGATATGGCGGCTCAGGCGCTGGGCTTGTCTCGGCGCCAGGTATACGTTCTGATCCGGCGTGCCCGGCAAGGCAGCGGCCTCGTGACGGATCTGGTGCCCGGCCAGTCCGGTGGAGGTAAAGGTAAGGGGCGCTTGCCGGAACCGGTCGAGCGCGTCATCCACGAGCTACTGCAAAAGCGGTTCCTGACCAAGCAGAAGCGCAGCCTAGCGGCCTTTCACCGCGAAGTCACTCAGGTGTGCAAGGCTCAAAAACTGCGAGTGCCGGCGCGCAATACCGTGGCCTTACGGATCGCTAGCCTTGACCCGCGCAAGGTCATCCGCCGGCGGGAAGGCCAGGATGCCGCTCGTGACCTACAAGGTGTGGGCGGCGAGCCTCCTGCCGTGACCGCGCCGCTGGAGCAGGTGCAGATAGACCATACGGTCATCGACCTGATCGTGGTCGATGACCGCGACCGGCAACCTATTGGCCGCCCGTACCTGACCCTCGCCATCGACGTGTTCACCCGCTGCGTGCTCGGCATGGTCGTCACGCTGGAAGCGCCGTCTGCCGTTTCGGTTGGCCTGTGCCTCGTGCATGTCGCCTGCGACAAGCGCCCTTGGCTGGAAGGACTGAACGTGGAAATGGATTGGCAGATGAGCGGCAAGCCCTTGCTGCTCTACCTAGACAACGCGGCCGAGTTCAAGAGCGAGGCCCTGCGCCGGGGTTGCGAGCAGCATGGCATCCGGCTGGACTATCGCCCGCTGGGACAGCCGCACTATGGCGGCATCGTGGAACGGATCATCGGCACGGCGATGCAGATGATTCACGACGAACTGCCGGGAACGACCTTCTCCAACCCTGACCAGCGCGGCGACTACGATTCCGAAAACAAGGCCGCCCTGACGCTGCGCGAGCTAGAGCGCTGGCTCACATTGGCGGTCGGCACCTACCACGGTTCGGTGCACAACGGCCTGCTCCAAC
>NZ_CAWMFQ010000068.1:0-9061 GCF_963866995.1 Aeromonas sp. ZOR0002
CCGGCTCTTCGACGGCAACGGCAGCAGGAGCAGCAGCCGCTTCGGTCGGTGCGTTCGCTTCCTTGATGGAGAGACGCACACGGCCCTGACGGTCCACTTCCAGTACCTTCACCTTCACCACGTCACCGATTTTCAGGAAGTCGGCCACGTTCTGTACGCGGGCATCGGTGATCTGGGAGATATGCACCAGACCGTCTTTACCCGGCAGGATGTTGACGAAGGCGCCGAAGTCAGCCAGGCGCACGACCTTGCCTTCGTAGATGCGGTTCACTTCGATCTCGGCGGTGATGGCCTCGATGCGGCGGATCGCTTCCATGGCGGCTTCGTTGGCCACGGCGGAGATGCGAACGGTACCGTCATCATCCAGCTCGATGTTGGTGCCGGTCTCTTCGGTCAGTGCACGGATCACGGAACCACCCTTGCCGATCACGTCCTTGATCTTCTCAGGATTGATCTTGATGGTGTGGATGCGCGGTGCGAAATCGGAGATCTGAGCACGGGGAGCCTGGATAGCTTCGTCCATCACTTTCAGGATGTGCAGACGAGCGCCACGAGCTTGCTTCAGGGCAATCTCCATGATCTCTTTGGTGATGCCTTCGATCTTGATGTCCATCTGCAGCGCGGTCACGCCTTCGCTGGTACCGGCTACCTTGAAGTCCATGTCGCCCAGGTGATCTTCGTCACCCAGGATGTCGGACAGCACGACGAAACCTTCTTCTTCCTTCACCAGACCCATGGCGATACCGGCAACGGAGGCCTTGATCGGCACACCGGCATCCATCAGCGCCAGGGAGGAACCACAGACAGACGCCATGGAGGAGGAGCCGTTGGATTCGGTGATTTCAGAGACCACGCGCACCACGTACGGGAACTCGGCGGCGCTCGGCATCACGGCAGCAACGCCGCGCTTGGCCAGACGGCCGTGACCGATTTCACGACGCTTCGGGCTGCCCATCATGCCGGTCTCGCCGACGCAGTAGGGCGGGAAGTTGTAGTGCAGCATGAAGCGATCGGCACGGTTGCCGGTCAGCTCGTCGATGTTCTGGGCGTCACGCTCGGTACCCAGCGTGGCCACCACGATGGCCTGGGTTTCACCACGGGTGAACAGGGCAGAACCGTGGGCACGGGGCAGGATGCCGGTACCGACGGAGAGGGCGCGGATCATTTCCGGATCGCGACCGTCGATACGCGGCTCACCACGTACGACGCGACCACGGACGATGCGGCTCTCCAGGCTGTGGAACTCTTCGCCGATCTTCTTGGCATCTTCTTCCACGCCGGATGCGATGACTTGCTCGACCACGCGGCCCTTGATGGCAGCGATGGTTTCGTAACGAACAGCCTTCTCGGTGATACGGTAGGCTTCACCCAGCTCAGCTGTGGCCAGTTCGGCAACTTTGGCTTTCAGCGCTTCGTTGACGGCAGGCGGGGTCCAGTCCCAGGGCTTGGTACCGACGTCGGCAGCGAATTCATTGATGGCGTTGATCACGGTCTGCATCTGCTCGTGACCGTAGACCACGGCGCCCAGCATCACCTCCTCGGAGAGGATGGCCGCTTCGGACTCCACCATCAGCACCGCATTGGCAGTGCCGGCAACCACCAGATCCAGATCGCTCTGAGGCAGTTCGGTGGTGGTCGGGTTCAGCACGTACTGGCCGTTCATGTAACCCACGCGGGCTGCACCGATCGGGCCGCCGAACGGGATGCCGGAGATGGCCAGGGCCGCGGAGGCACCGATCATGGCAACGATGTCGGGAGAAACGGCCGGGTTCACGGACATGACGGTGGCAACCACCTGAACCTCATTGAGGAAGCCTTCCGGGAACAGTGGACGGATGGGACGGTCGATCAGACGGGAGATGAGGGTCTCACCCTCGCTCGGACGGCCTTCACGACGGAAGAAACCACCCGGGATACGACCAGCAGCATAGGTACGCTCCTGATAGTTGACGGTCAGCGGGAAGAAATCACGGCCGTGATCGGCCTCTTTCTTGCCAACGACAGTCACGAAGACACAGGTATCGTCCATGCTGACCATGACGGCCGCAGTGGCTTGACGGGCCATCACACCGGTTTCCAGTGTGACGGTGTGTTGACCGTACTGGAATGACTTTACAATAGGATTCACGTGAATTTCCTTTTAACAATTTGGCGCTTTAAATTCGCGTGCAAGTATACTTGATTCGCATCAAAAGGTAAGCGCGGACGTCAATTCTGTGAGGCAGGCAACGGCCTGCATCCTGTTTGAAACGGGCAATAAAAAAGGGGAACCTCGCGGTTCCCCTTTTTTGCGAAATCTGATGGTCGATTAACGACGCAGACCCAGCTTGGCGATCAGAGCAGCGTAACGCTGAACGTCTTTACGCTTCAGGTAGTCCAGCAGCTTACGACGCTGGGAAACCATGCGCAGCAGACCGCGACGACCGTGGTGATCCTTGGCGTGCTCCTTGAAGTGACCTTGCAGATGGTTGATCTGGGCAGTCAGCAGGGCAACTTGCACTTCGGGGGAACCGGTGTCGTTGGCGCCACGAGCGTTGTCGGCAACGATTTGAGCTTTGATCTCAGCATTTAGAGACATGGTATTACTCCAGTAGAGTGTTTAAAGGTTCACAGCCAATCTCTAATTCAGCCGTGAAATGAGGGCGGTATCATAATCGTCCCCGCCCCTTTTCGCAACGGGAAAGACGCGTGACAGACCGATACCGCCTGAGGATCACTCCTCGTCGTGGTAGCGAACCAGACGCTTGGGCGCCACGCGCCCCTCGTCATCGATCTCGCCAACCCCGATGAATTCGCGCTCCGGGCCAACCGTCATGCGGACCTGGCCGCTTTGGGGGCTACCTGCCACCTGCACGGCCTGACCCTGGTTCACATAGGCGGCCACGGCGACCAGCATGTTCACCTCGGGCAGAGAGGCCACGGCGGTGTCCATCGGCAACAGCAGGGGATCCAACTGCTCCCGTGGCGGAATGCTTTCGGACTTGGCCTGCTCGAAGATACACTCGAGCTGCTCCAGGGTCAGCATCCGCTCGTAGGGGTAGCTGGCCACCTGGGTGCGACGCAGTTGGGTGACGTGAGCGCCACAGCCCAGCACTTCCCCCAGATCGTCCACCAGGGAGCGGATATAGGTACCCTTGCTGCAATGCACTTCCAGCTTCACCTCGTTCCCCTCGAAGCCGAGCAGTTTGAGTTCGAAGATGGTGATGGGACGGGCTTCCCGCTCGATCTCGATCCCTTCACGGGCATATTCGTAGAGCGGACGGCCGTTGTGCTTGAGGGCGGAGTACATGGACGGCACCTGCATGATGGGGCCGCGGAACTGGTCCAGCGCCTCGATCAGGGTACCCACGGCCACGTTCACCGGACGGGTGGAGACCACCTCGCCGTCGGAGTCGCTGGTATTGGTGCGCTCGCCCAGCTTGGCGGTCACCTCATAGCGCTTGTCCGCTTCCAGCAGATACTGGGAGAACTTGGTGGCCTCCCCGAGGCAGATCGGCAACATGCCGGTGGCCAGGGGGTCCAGGGCGCCGGTATGGCCAGCCTTGGCGGCGTTGTAGATCCGCTTGACCTTCTGCAACACATCGTTGGAAGTCAGGCCGGTCGGTTTGTCCAGCAGCAGGATGCCGTGTACGTCACGGCCTTTGAAACGACGTCTACGAGACATCTCAGGCGTTATCCTCAGTCGTGTCATCCGGTGCGGATTGCTCTTCGTCACGACCGGCTTCAGTCATGCGACGCTTGTCTTCACGCACAGTGTTGGTCACCAGGTTGGAGAGGCGCATCCCCTCGACCAGGGTCTGGTCGTAGTAGAAACGCAGCTCGGGCACCACCCGCAGACGCATGGCGCTGCCCAGCAGGCTGCGGATGTAACCGGCAGCCTCGGTCAGGCCCTTGAGCCCTTCCTTGATGCGCTCGGCGTCATTCTCCAGTTGCAAGAAGGTGACATAAACCTTGGCATAGTTGAGGTCCTTGGAGACCTCCACGTCGGAGACGGTCACCATGCCGATGCGCGGGTCTTTCACCTCGCGCTGCAGGATCAGCGCGATTTCACGCTGGATCTGCTGTCCGACCCGACGGGTCCGGCTGAATTCTCTGGCCATATTCTATCCTGCGATAAAAGGGGGCCGCGGCCCCCTATTTTGTCTAACGCTCGGCTTACAGAGTCCGTTGAATTTCAACAGTCTCGTACACCTCGATCTGGTCGCCTTCGCGCACGTCGTTGTAGTTCTTGACCGCGATACCACACTCGTAGCCGTTGCGAACTTCGTTGACGTCATCCTTGAAGCGGCGCAGGGATTCCAGCTCGCCTTCATAGATAACCACGTTGTCACGCAGAACGCGAATGCGGTTGGAACGCTTGACCACACCTTCGGTGACCATACAGCCGGCAACGGCGCCGAACTTCGGCGACTTGAAGACGCTACGCACTTCAGCCAGACCGATGATTTCCTGACGATACTCAGGAGCCAGCTTGCCGCTCATGGCCTGCTTCACTTCGTCGATCAGGTCATAGATGACGGAGTAGTAACGCAGATCCAGGCTCTCGGATTCGATGACCTTGCGCGCAGAAGCGTCGGCACGGACGTTGAAGCCCACCAGGATGGCGCTGGAAGCCGCGGCCAGGGTCGCGTCGGTTTCGGTGATGCCACCTACGCCGGAACCCACGATCTTCACCTTCACTTCGTCGGTGGAGAGTTTGACCAGCGCATCGCAGATCGCTTCCACAGAGCCTTGTACATCGGCCTTGATCACCACGTTCACTTCGGACACTTCGCCCTCGGTCATGTTGGCGAACATGTTTTCCAGCTTGGCCTTCTGCTGGCGAGCCAGCTTGACTTCGCGGAACTTGCCCTGACGGTAGAGCGCCACTTCACGGGCTTTCTTCTCGTCACGCACGACCGTGGCTTCGTCACCGGCAGAGGGAACGCCGGACAGACCCAGAATTTCCACCGGCAGGGACGGACCCGCTTCCTTGATCTCGCGACCCAGTTCGTCACGCATGGCGCGAACCCGGCCGTATTCGAGACCGCACAGCACGATGTCGCCCTGACGCAGAGTACCTTCCTGTACCAGCACGGTGGCAACCGGACCACGACCTTTATCCAGGAAGGATTCGATCACGACGCCGTTGGCCATGCCGTCAACCACGGCTTTCAGCTCCAAGACTTCGGCCTGGATCAGGATGGCTTCCAGCAGGTCGTCGATGCCTTCGCCAGACTTGGCGGAGACGTGCACGAACTGGCAATCACCACCCCAGTCTTCGGACATGACGTTGTAACGGGCCAGCTCGGTCTTGACGCGATCCGGATCCGCTTCAGGCTTGTCGATCTTGTTCACCGCAACAACCAGCGGCACACCGGCCGCCTTGGCGTGCTGGATAGCTTCGATGGTTTGCGGCATCACGCCGTCGTCAGCTGCAACAACCAGCACCACGATGTCGGTCGCCTTGGCACCGCGAGCACGCATGGAGGTAAACGCCGCGTGACCCGGGGTATCCAGGAAGGTGATCATCCCGCTGTCGGTCTGTACGTGGTACGCACCGATGTGCTGGGTAATGCCACCGGCTTCGCCCGCGGCGACCTTGGCTTTACGGATATAGTCCAGCAGCGAGGTCTTGCCGTGGTCGACGTGACCCATGATGGTCACGACCGGCGCACGCGGCTTGGCTTCGGAGGTCTCGTCACGATCGCTAAGTACCGCCTCTTCCAGCTCGTTCTCACGGCGCAGCACTACCTTGTGACCCATCTCCTCGGCGACCAGCTGAGCGGTCTCCTGGTCGATCACCTGGTTGATAGTGGCCATGGCACCCATCTTCATCATCACCTTGATGACTTCAACGCCCTTGACGGCCATCTTGTTGGCGAGCTCCGCCACTGTGATGGTCTCGCCGATGACGACGTCACGGTTGACCACGGCAGCCGGCTTGTTGAAGCCGTGTTTCATGGCGTTCGGCATGGCCATCTTGCCACGCTTGCCTTTACGGGCACGGGGATCGCGGGAGTTGCGGTCATTGCGGTCGTCTTCGCGACGGCCGACTTTCTTCGGCGCCTTGGCAGCGGCAGCCGTGCGACGGCTGGTCTCTTCCTTACGATCCAACTCATCTTCGGCCGCTTGCGCGTGCTTGTTGGTGGTCAGATGGTAATCGCTGCTCTCTTTGGCGCGAGCCGCTTCTTCTTCAGCCCAGCGGGCCGCATTCTGTTCCGCCATGATGCGAGCCTCTTCGGCTTTCTTCGCGGCGAGTTCTTCAGCTTTTTGCAAAGCTGTCTGTTCCTGTTGGCGCTTCAGTTCTTCTGCTTCGCGCTTGGCCATCTTTTCTGCCTCTTGCTGAGCTGTGCTACCGGCTGCTTTGGCGGGCTGTTGAGCCTGTCGAGCCTTCTGTTGTGCCTCGATCCGCGCCTTTTCCTCAGCTTCACGACGAGCCTGCTCAGCCTCACGGCGAGCCTTCTCTTCAGCGTCGAGGCGGGCCTTCTCTTCGGCCTCGCGACGAGCTTTTTCTTCTGCTTCCAAACGCGCTGTTTCCTCGGCTTCCGCCTGGCGCTGTTCATCTTCCAGCGCCGAGCGTCTTACATAGGTGCGAGACTTGCGCACTTCTACTTGCACTTCCTTGTTCTTGCCACCAGACCCCTGAACACTCAGAGTGCTCTTGGTCTTGCGCTGCAAGGTCATGCGAGCAGGTGCGGTGACCTCGTCACCTCCATGCTGTTTCTTCAGATGTGCCAGCAGAGTCTGTTTCTCAGACTCGCTGACCATGTCGTCGGCCTTGCTCTTCACGATGCCGGCATCGACAAACTGCTGGAGAAGACGATCAACCGGCGTGTCGATGTCAGTGGCAAGTTGCTTAACTGATACTTCTGCCATTCATTTTCCTCCGTTTGACCTTATTCAGACTGCTCTTCTCCGAACCAACAGATATTGCGAGCAGCCATAATGAGCTCACCAGCCTTCTCGGCGGTCAACTCTTCGATGTCGGCAAGGTCATCGATACCTTGCTCTGCCAAATCTTCCAGGGTGCCGACACCGCGAGCGGCCAGGGCATAGGCCATTTCACGGCCGAGGCCGGAGAGATTGAGCAGTTCTTCGGAAGGCTCGACGCCTTCAAAGGATTCTTCTTTGGCCAGGGCCTTGGTGGTCAGGGCATCCTTGGCACGCTTGCGCAGCTCTTCGACCATGTCTTCATCCAGACCGTCGATGGCCAGCAGCTCGTTGACCGGGACGAAGGCGATCTCTTCCAGAGTGGAGAAGCCCTCTTCCATCAGCAGGCCGGCGAAATCGTCGTCGATATCGAGGGTGCTGGTGAACAGCGTCAGGATGCGGTCGTTCTCGGCCTGGTGCTTGGCACGCATGTCCTCGACGGTCATCACGTTCAGTTCCCAACCGGTCAGCTGGGAGGCCAGACGCACGTTCTGACCGTTGCGGCCGATGGCCTGGGCCAGGTTGGCGGCTTCCACGGCGATGTCCATGGTGTGGTTGTCTTCATCGACGATGATGGAGGCCACATCGGCTGGCGCCATGGCGTTGATCACGTATTGGGCCGGGTTGTCATCGTACAGCACGATGTCGGCACGCTCACCGCTCAGCTCGGCGGAGACGGCCTGAACGCGGGCACCACGCATGCCGATACAGGCACCGATCGGGTCAATACGACGATCGTTGGTCTTCACCGCGATCTTGGCGCGGGAACCCGGATCACGGGCGGCGCCCATGATTTCGATCATCTCTTCGCCGATTTCCGGCACTTCGATGCGGAACAGCTCTTTCAGGAAGTCCGGGCTGGAGCGGCTGACGAACAGCTGGGAACCACGGGCTTCCGGACGCACGGCGTAGAGCAGGCCACGGATACGGTCGCCGGGACGGAAGGTCTCACGGGGCAGCATGTCGTCACGGAAGATCACGGCTTCGGCATTGCTGCCCAGATCCAGGATCACGTTGTCGCGGTTGCTCTTCTTGACCACGCCGCTGATGATGGTGCCTTCCTTGTCCTTGAACTGGTCAACGACTTGGGAACGCTCAGCCTCGCGCACTTTCTGCACGATGACCTGCTTGGCGGTCTGGGTGGTGATACGGTCGAAGGTCACAGAGTCAATCTGGTCTTCAACATAGTCGCCGATCTGGATATCCGGCTGCTCGATCTGAGCGGCTTCGAGGGTGATTTCCCCGTACGGGTTCTCCATGGAAGCCTGATCGGCCACCACGACCCAACGGCGATAGGTGTCGTAGTCACCGGTCTTGCGATCGATCTCGACACGCACTTCAATCTCGCCTTCGTATTTTTTCTTGGTCGCAGTCGCCAGCGCAGTCTCCAGAGCCTGGAAAATCTTCTCGCGGGGGACAGCCTTCTCGTTGGACACAGCGTCAACGACCAGCAAAATCTCTTTATTCATATCCGATAGCCTCGTTAACCAAAGTTCGGCACTATGTTCGCTTTTTGGATATTGGTGAAAGCCAACACCTCGTCCTTACCATCTACCGTCAGAGTGATCATGTCCCCCTGCACGGCTTTGATTACGCCTTTGAACTTGCGGCGGTTGTTTGTTGCCATCCGAAGCGTTACCGCCGCCTCCTGGCCAACGTATTTTTCGAACTGGGCGACCTTGAACAGTGGACGATCCAGACCCGGGGAAGACACCTCAAGGTAGTACTCCTCGGTGATGGGATCTTCGACATCCATGATGGCGCCGACCTGGCGGCTCACCTCGGCACAGTCTTCCACCGTCACGCCTTGCTCCGAGTCGATGAAAACGCGCAGGGTCGAGTGCTTACCCGCACGGATAAACTCGATACCCCACAGTTCAAAACCCAAGGCAACGACCGGAGCCTCGAGCAGATCGGTCAAACGTTGTTCCAACGTAGCCAAAGTCACCCTCCGAAAAACGAAAAAAGGGCATATAGCCCAGATAGAAATAGATTCAGAGTAAATTGCACATAACAAAAAGCCCCGATATCAAATCGGGGCTTGGCGCTTTACCCTGATTGTCGCCTCGCAGCGACCGCCTTCCTGAGCGTAGGAAATGCGTGAAATTTGGTTGCGGGGGCCGGATTTGAACCGACGACCTTCGGGTTA
>NZ_CAWMFQ010000069.1:0-5915 GCF_963866995.1 Aeromonas sp. ZOR0002
CTGCCCCCATCCGGGCAGCAGGCCGCCTTCGAGGCTGTAACCCCCCTCTGGCACACCCTGGATCAGGAGTTCGCCTTCGTGGCCGAGTGCAATCTGGGGGGCGAGTGGATGGCGCCGGAGAAGCTCGCCAGGCTGGATACCATCGCCAGCCGCACCTGGTTGCGCACTCTGGACGATCGGCTCGGCATCAGTCAGGAGGAGCGCAAGCGCCACCAGGAGGCCCCCTCTCCCCTCCCCTGCCGAGAGTCGCTGCTCGCCGACAAGGCGGTCCATCTCATCCCTCGCCCCGAGCACGACAATCTCGCCCGACACAACCCATGGGGCTTCAAGGTGCGGGTGCCCACCCACCTCTACAACCGGGGGGAACGTTACAATCTCGCCATCGGCCGTGGCACCCTCACCGAAGAGGAGCGCTACAAGATCAACGATCACATCATCCAGACCATACGCATGCTGGAGAAGCTCCCCTTCCCCCGCCATTTGCGCAAGGTGCCGGAGATTGCGGGGGGCCATCACGAGCGGATGGACGGCACGGGCTATCCGCGCCAGTTGCAAGGGGGGCAGATGAGCATTCCAGCCCGCATCATGGCCATTGCAGACATCTTCGAGGCGCTGACGGCGAGCGACCGCCCCTACAAGTCTGGCAAAACGGTCTCCCAGTCCCTGGCCATCATGGTGAAGATGGTGCAGGAACAGCACATAGACCCGGCCCTGTTTGCCCTCTTCATCGAAAGCGGCATCTGGCGGGATTACGCCATACGCTTCCTCGCCCCCGAGCAGCTGGACGAGGTCGAATGCCAGGCCCTGCTGGCAGGATCACACTGACCTTCCGCTGGCACTCGCCCATAAAAAAACGGTCAACCCGGGTTGACCGTTTTTCGTTCCACTTCGCCCCTTAGAACAGCAGGTGCGCCACACCGGCAATCACCGGCAGGGTGACCAGGGTGCGCAGCAGGAAGATGACGAACAGCTCCCACAACTTGACCGGGATCTTGCTGCCCAGCAACAGAGCGCCCACTTCCGACATGTAGATGAGCTGGGTGACCGACATGGCGGCGATCACGAAGCGGGTGATGTCGCTCTCGATGGTGGAGGCCAGCACCGCCGGGATGAACATGTCGGCGAAGCCCACCATGATGGTCTTGGAAGCGGCTTCCGCCTCCGGCAGTTGCAGCAGCTCGAGCAAAGGCACGAAGGGCGCCCCCAGCCAGTTGAACACCGGGGTGTGCTCCGCCAGCATCAGGGCACAGGTCCCGACGGCCATCACCACCGGCAGCACGCCAAACACCATGTCCAGGGCGTTTTTCACCCCTTCACGCGCCACAGCGCCGAGATCCGTCATGCTGTCGGCCTTGGTCAGGGCACGATGGTAGCCGTAGCTCAGTACGCTGTGCTGATGGGGGATGGCCTCCTGCTTGCGGCACAGGGGAGTACCGTCGCTGTAGACATCCTTCTTCCAGGAGAGCGGCGGCAGGCGCGGTACCACGATGGCGGCCACCACACCGGCCAGGCAGACGGTCAGGTAGAAGGGGACGAACATGTGCTCCAGCTTCACCTGGGAGATCACCACCAGACAGAAGGTGATGGAGACGGCGGAGAAGGTGGTACCGATGACGGCCGCTTCCCGCTGGGTGTAGAACTTGCCTTCATACTGCTTGCTGGTCAGCAGGATCCCGACGCTGCCATCACCGAGCCAGGAGGCGAAGCAGTCCACCGCAGAACGACCCGGCAGACGGAACACCGGACGCATGATGCGGGTCATCATGGTACCGACAAACTCCAGCAGACCGAAATCCAGCAGCAAGGGCAGCAGCAGGCCCGCAAAGATGAAGACGGAGAACAGTACCGGCAGCAGATCGTGCAGCACCAGACCGCCGGTCGCCCCTGAGCGCAGCACCTCGGGACCGGCTTCAAAGAAGGTCAACAGCACGAAGACCCCGCCCAGCACCCGCACGCACGCCCAGAAGGGGGAGACGTTGAACAGGCTGTTGAGGAAGGGGCGTTTTACCAGGATCGCCGGTTTGAACAGCCAGGCGATCAGGGTCATCAGCATGGTGGTGGTGATGATGGCGCTGACCATGGCCACCAGATGATCGGCAAACACCGTTTGAACCAGCTTCGCCAGCACGGCGACGGGAATGGTGACATTGCCGTCATAGATGACCGGGGTCATGAACAGCAGGATCCCGATCAGTGACGGGATCAAAAACATCAGCACGTTGCGGCGAGTACGGATTGCCGGTGCTTCCAAGGTCTTTTCCAACATATAAACAGCCTTAAATGTGACTTTTCCTTCAGCCGGGCCGCCTGCATACTCATGCCCTCGCCCGGAAAACGGGCGCAAGAATAACCCAAAAAACTGCACAAACAAGCCGTTAATTGATCATTTCAAGCATAAATATTTTATCAGGCGAACCATCCATAAGAACAAACCAAAACAGTCATGCATATCGATTCAATTTGAATGGTTAGCATAATGTTTCATACAGGTTACATTCAGGTGCGCAGTATAATCCGCAGCCACTGTCAGGCAATAAGAGACATGAAAAATATATCTATAGGGTGATCCCGTCGATCCTCCCATAAAAAAACCGGAGCCTGTCTGGCTCCGGTCTTGTCACGAACATGATGCTCAATCGCGAACGTAAATGACTTCGACGCCGTCGTCGTCCTCATCGTCCCAGTCGTCATCGTCCAGGCCATCATCGAAGGCCTTGGACGCCGCCAGGGCATCGGCTTCCGCCTTGGCAAGCTGGTTCTTGTGGTAGTCGTCCCACTTGAACTCCACCTTCTCGATGGCGTCTCTGGCATCTTCCGCCAGCTGACGGGGCATGGTGTCCAGCAGATCCAGGATGTCGTAGCACACCTTCTTGGTGCCTTCCTTGCTGATGGCGGTGATGGCGTAAACCGGACCTTCGTGGTTGAGGGCTGCCTTGACTCTGTCCATCACTTCCTGAGCCTCTTCTTCCAGGATCAGGTCCATCTTGTTGAACACCAGCCAGCGCGGCTTGCCCGCCAGCTCGGGACTGTATTTTTCCAGCTCCCGGACGATGGTCACGGCGTTCTCGGCAGGATCGGAGCCATCCACCGGGCAGATGTCCACCAGGTGGATCAGGACGCGGCAACGCTCCAGGTGCTTGAGGAAGCGGATACCCAGGCCTGCCCCCTCGGCAGCCCCTTCGATGAGGCCGGGAATGTCGGCAATGACGAAGGAGCGGGAGTTTTCACCGCGTACCACACCCAGGTTCGGTACCAGGGTGGTGAAGGGGTAGTCTGCCACTTTCGGACGGGCCGCAGAAACGGCGCGAATGAAGGTGGACTTGCCTGCGTTGGGCAGACCCAGCATGCCGACATCCGCCAGCAGCAGCAGCTCCAGCCTCAGGGTACGCACTTCACCCGGGGTGCCGTTGCTCTTCTGGCGCGGCGCCCGGTTGACCGAGCTCTTGAAGCGGGTGTTGCCAAGGCCGTGGAAGCCGCCCTTGGCAACCAGCAGCTTCTGATCGTGACTGGTCAAATCCCCCAGCAGTTCGCCGGTGTCTTCATCGGTGGCACGGGTTCCCACCGGCACGCGCAGAATCTTGTCCTTGCCGCGACGACCGGTACAGTTGGCACTCTGGCCGTTCTCGCCACGCTCGGCGGCGTGGAAGCGCTCGAAACGGTAGTCGATCAGAGTGTTCAGGTTTTCATCGGCCACCAGATACACGTCGCCACCATCACCGCCGTCACCGCCGTCCGGGCCGCCATTCGGGATGTACTTCTCGCGGCGGAAGCTCACACAACCGTTACCACCGTCACCGGCATCGACTCGAATCTGGACTTCATCAACAAACTTCATAGGTAACCGTCACCTTAATTCGAAAAACCGATACGCAATTATAGTGATACGGGCCCCTTCGGGCGAGGCGCATCTGGCCGATGAGGGCTGTCTGCGCCGGCTCATCCGCGTGCCGTTTTTTCGTCAAACTCATCAGAAAAACAAAAGCCCCGCCAGGTTGGCGGGGCTTCGGATCCTTGCGGTCCGTAATTACTCAGCAACGATGCTGACGTACTTACGATTCTGCGGACCTTTAACTTCGAACTGCACTTTACCGTTCGCGGTAGCGAACAGAGTGTGGTCCTTGCCCAGACCAACGTTGGTACCGGCGTGGAACTTGGTGCCACGCTGACGAACGATGATGCTGCCAGCCAGAACTGTTTCGCCGCCGAAACGCTTCACGCCCAGGCGTTTAGCTTCTGAATCGCGGCCGTTGCGGGATGAACCGCCAGCTTTTTTGTGTGCCATCTATCGTACTCCTCTAATTAAGCGCTGATGCCAGTGATTTTGACTTCAGTGAACCACTGACGGTGGCCCGCTTGCTTACGGTGGTGCTTACGACGACGGAACTTGACGATAGTCACTTTCTCGCCACGGCCGTGAGCCACAACTTCAGCTACAACCTTGCCACCTTCAACGAAAGGAGCACCTACTTTAAAAGTGTCGCCTGCAGCAACCATCAGCACTTCGTTGAAGTCGATGGTAGCGCCAGTCTCAACGTTCAGCTTTTCCAGACGAACGATTTGACCTTCGGCCACACGGTGTTGTTTTCCGCCGCTTTGGAATACCGCGTACATTTGATTAACTCCGTAAAGGCGTGTCTTTTGCTCAAGGCCAGACACGCGCAAAAACCTATAACAATGGGCCGGCATTCTACGCAAATCGATTTGCCGAGGCAAGGCCAATTTAGCAAAAAGTTTATTTTGTGCGCATATCTGCCGCCGTGAACAAACGCTTAACTGTAACCCATTGTGAAATCGTGTAGAATCCCCGCCATTGCTAAAATCGCAGTCATCACTGCCGTCACGTTACGAGACTTATGGACCAACAGACTATCCGTGCGCTCTGTGCCGCCGACATGACGGCGGTCAATGAACTGATCCTGGCGAGACTCCAGTCCGATGTCAGCCTGATCAACCAGCTGGGTTTCTATATTGTCAGTGCAGGCGGAAAACGGATGCGCCCCATGCTGACTGTCATGGCCGCCCGCGCACTGGGATACGAAGGTGAAGACCACCTGAAACTGGCTGCCATCATCGAATTCATTCATACCTCCACCCTGCTGCACGACGACGTGGTCGACGAATCCGACCTGCGCCGCGGCCGGGAAACCGCCAACGCCCTGTTCGGCAATGCCGCCAGCGTGCTGGTCGGTGACTATCTCTACAGCCGCTCCTTCCAGATGATGAGCGAGCTCTCCAACCTGCGGGTGATGGAGATCCTCTCCGATGCCACCAATACCATCGCCGAAGGGGAAGTGTTGCAGCTGATGAACTGCAACGATCCGGATACCACCGAAGAGAGCTACATGACGGTCATCTACTGCAAGACCGCCAAGCTGTTCGAGGCGGCCACCCGCCTCGCCGCCGTACTGACCCATCAGCCCGAGTCCGTCGAGCAGGCGATGACCGACTACGGCAAGTATCTGGGCACTGCCTTCCAGATCATCGACGACGTCATGGACTACTGCTCCCAGAGCGACGAGATGGGCAAGAACGTGGGTGACGATCTGGCTGAAGGCAAGCCGACCCTGCCGCTGTTGCGCGCCATGGAAGTGGGTACCCCGGAAGAGCGTCAACTGGTGCGCGATGCCATCGAGCACCGCAACGGTATGGATCACCTGGAGCGTATTCTGGGCATCCTGGATCGCACCGGAGCTCTCGAATACTCCCGCCAGCGGGCTCGGGAAGAGGCTGACAAGGCCATCGCCGCCCTCGCCATCCTGCCGGACTCCCGGCACAAGCAAGCGCTGGAGACCCTGGCCCACATGGCGGTGCAGCGCAGCGCCTGATGCCAGCCGGCGGACAATAAAAAAGAGGCCCTCTGGCCTCTTTTTTATGGCGCTGTCCCAATTATGTGTTGGAAGGCTAATCTGGAAGTA
>NZ_CAWMFQ010000070.1:0-18008 GCF_963866995.1 Aeromonas sp. ZOR0002
GCGTGGGGCGGCGACCGGTCAACGGCTGCAGCAACTGGCTGACGAGTTGGCGGAGTCGCGCCGCAGCGTGGAACAGGTGCAGACATTGAGCGTCAGCATCGGTGACATCCTCGCCCTGATCGAGCGCATCACGGAGCAGACCAATCTGCTGGCCCTCAACGCCGCCATCGAGGCGGCCCGCGCCGGCGAACAGGGGCGTGGCTTTGCCGTGGTGGCCGACGAGGTGCGTCAGTTGGCGCACCACACAGCAGACTCCACCACCCGCATCCAGGGGATCATCGACGATCTGCAGCAAAGCACCCGCGGTGCGGTCGCCACCATGCTGCGCTGCCACGACGCCATGGCCCAGAGTCGCACCGACAGCGACGCGGGTTGCGCCACCCTAGCCGAGCTATCCCAGGCGCTGCAGAAGGTGGCCGAGCAGAGCAGCCGTATCGCCAGCGCGACCCTGCAGCAACAGCAGACCAGCGCCGAGATCGCCCGCAACATTACCAACATCGCCCGGATTGCCGACGACAACCAGGGTGCCCTGGCCAAGGTGGCACAGACCAGCGACCAGTTGCAGCAGCTATCGCAGCAGCAACTGTCGCTGACCCGCCGCTTCACCCTGCAGAGCGCCTGATCACACACCACAGAGAGGACCATCCATGTTCAAGAAGACACTGTTGCTGACTACCCTGATCGCCTGCCTCCAGCCCGCGCTGGCCAACGAGGAGGATCCCCTGGCCCGCCCGCTGTTCCTGCGCGGCGAGATGAACAACTGGGAGGCCCCGGCAGACCAGCAACTGGTTACCCAGCAAGGGGACTTGCTGTCGGTCCAGGTGGCCTTGCAGGCCAGTCACGGCGCCTACAAGTTCAAGATTGCCGATGAGAAGTGGAAGGCCGACACCACCTATGGCCAGTTCGACCCCGCCGCCAAGGTCGAGTCGGACAAGCCGGTGGTAGTCAAGGCCGGCTGGCAGTGGAGCGACATGAAGTTCACCCCGCCCAGCGACGGCCAGTATCGCATCACCCTGGATCGCCGCGATCCCCAACACATCCAGGTCACCGTCTCCCCCGCCGGGTGATCCCAGGGCCGCCGCAAGGCGGCCCCAGCCTCCGCCGGGATGGCGCCGCACGGCGACGCCATCCCGGCGCGGGACTGCCTCCCTGTCGCCACCCTACACACATCCAGACAGGAGATAACAACAATGAAGAGACATCTGCTTACCACCCTGCTGCTTGGCGGCGCCCTGCTGTTTCATGGCCAGGGAGAGGCCATGGTCAAGGGAGCTGACGTCAGCTGGCTGACCCAGATGGAGAAAGCCGGGTACAAGTTCTATAACGACGCCGGCCAGCAGCAAGATCTGTTCAAGACCCTGAAAGAGCACGGTATGAACACCATCCGGCTCAGGGTATGGGTCAATCCTGCCGATGGCTGGAACAACATCAGTGACGTCATCGCCAAGGCCAAGCGGGCCAAGGCGGCCGGTTTCGATCTGCTGATTGACTTCCACTACAGCGACAGCTGGGCTGATCCTGGCAAGCAAACCAAACCTGCAGCCTGGCAGAGCTACACCTTTGATCAGCTAATGTCGAACGTATGGTGGCACACCTACAACTCCCTCGTTGCCCTGAAAAACGCAGGAATCACCCCCAAGTGGGTACAAGTGGGCAACGAGACCAACAATGGCATGCTCTGGGAAGAGGGGCGCGCCTCGGTCAACATGAAGAACTTTGCCTGGCTCATTAACAGCGGCTACGACGCTGTCAAGGCGGTCAACAGTAGTACCAAGGTGATCGTCCACTTGGCCAACTGTGAGAACAACACTCTCTATCGCTGGATGTTTGATGGTCTCAAGAACAACGGCGCCAAGTGGGATGTAATTGGTGCCTCCATCTACCCAACACAGAGCGGTAACGGTGACTGGTTTACCCTCAACAACCTCTGCTATGACAATCTATCCGATATGGTGAGTCGATATGACAAAGAGGTGATGATCGTGGAGGTTGGCATGCCTTGGGATGACCCGAAAAACAGCTACGACACCATCGCCGATCTACTCAACAAAATGAAGTGGATCCCTGACAACAAGGGCCTCGGCGTGCTTTATTGGGAACCGCAGAGTTACAAGAACTGGCAGGGTTACAGCCTGGGATTGATGGACAATGGTGGCAAACCCACCTACGCACTGGATGCTTTTCTGTTGCAGTAATTGACCCGTTAAAGCAAAGGCGCAGCCACAATGCTGCGCCTCTTTTTTTCAAAGGAGATCTCCCCTTTCAACATACTGCCTGATGGTTCTTCAGTGGAATGCTCACCTCCCCCCAACCCCATCATTTCACGCAGGTCCGGACTAATCATTTCGAGACGACATTAAAAAAGGAGCCCGGTTGGGCTCCCATGATATTGATGAATCGTTTTTTTACCACCAGGCTTCGGCCTGAACACCAAAGTTCCAAGTGTGGTCATCTTCACCACCGTTGAAGGATTTGCCTTCGCCATCTTTCAAATAGCTGGCGAACACACGGATCTCCGGGCGAGCAAACAAGCTGGGGCCAGCTGACCAGGCTTGAGCCAAGGTATATTTCTGGCCACTCGATTTCTCTTCAGAACCGCTTGTCCAGGTCTTGGTAGTTTCATAAGTACCGGCTTCAACCAGCGTCTTCATGATGTCAGTCCACGCATAACCACCCCGCGCGACGGCGCTGAACAGTTCGGTGTTGTCATGCCATGCTTCAAGTTTCTCACCCTTACCGTAAGTGAAGACATGGTTCACACTGAATTTCTCACCCATGGGAATGTCACCCGTCAAAATTACACGGTATCCCTTGGCATCGTCGGTCAAATGCCAAACATCATACCACCCACCCCCCTGGGAGATCATGTTCTGGGCCAACCCTTTGTCAGCATATTGCAGCACCAACTTCTCGTAGATGCGGCTATCGGCAAAATATTGACTCATCTCTGCCGTCAGCATGACACCATTCTTGGGATCATAGAGATTACCGACCTTCTTCTGTTCATCGGTCGGATTAGGCATCGCATAGCTGACGCCCGCTTCGGTCCAAGCCCCTTCCCAGGGAGCCCAGCCGGCATAGCGCAGGTCCAGGAAGTTGACGTTGAGGTCATTGTTGACAATCGAGTTATCGATATCGTTGCCATCGGACCGGATCCAGGCCAGTGAGAAGGCGCCTGGGCCGGCCTTGAGATTCTCAATACCGGCGCCAGCTCCCGAGATATTCCAGTACTTGGTATCGATGATGTGGAGATCATGACGCTGGTAGAAGCGCTTGCCAGCCCAGACCACCGCATCGGGCGCGGCTGAGAGCAATCCCTTGGCCTTCACATTGAATTGGCGCAGGGCAAAGGTTGCATCGTCCTTACACTCTTTTTGATCGAAGTTACACACTGTGGTGGTACTTTCATAGTCATTAGAGCCATCGCTCTGCATGCTAAACATGCTGTCAACGTAGAAAGTCTTGCCATCCTTGTTGTATACCTCCTGACCAATACCAATTTCGGTATAGGTATCGTTTTCGTTACCCAGGCGGCCGACAACGTTCTGTCGACCAGTTTGCATATCACCATCCTGGGACACACCTACGCCAGAGCGAAAATACCCTGTAAAATCAACAGCATTAGCATTTAATGCTGTCATTGACAGAGCGAGGGCAACGGAAGTCGTCAGTAGCTTCACTTTCATAGTTATTCCTTTATTCCACTGTTGCATTGTTATCCTGATAAACCGCTTACCAGTCCAAAGGGAAAGCGCTTTCACTATCCGAGAGGGATTATAAGAACAACGTCGTAGTGAATGACATGACGAAACTCACACATTTGTAATAATTACACTAATAAATAAGGTGTCCTTCTGGCGGTCATTACGAACCATTAGGTAAGTCATTGATTTTAAATCAATAAAACAAACCAACCAGAGTGTTATCGATTACATAAGGAGTGAGCGGTAGTTCTCAAGCATGGTTGACGTTAAGGGTGATGAAGGTGATGTGCAGAACATGAAGCCTCTCTTGCGGAAGCATCTCCTGGGCACCAGGAGGCTATTTGTTTCGCCAGAGCGTCTAGTTCAGAGGTTTTGAAGAGGAGGACATTGAGGCATTAAAGAGGAAGATGAGACTTTAAAAAGGCAAGGCCCGAGCTGGTAACCTTGCCGTAATCGCTATAGGCCCACAAGCCCAGCACTTGGACTAATCAATGGTGCGAACCGAGTGACGGCGAACCAGTGTCGGGCTAAACATATGCGTCGTCTGGGGCAAAGGCCCCCCCTTTGCCAAAGCAATGGCCAGCTCTGCAGCCTGAGTGGCCATAGCAATGATGGGATAGCGCACCGTTGTCAGACGAGGGCGCAGGTAGCGAGATATCAACACATCATCAAAACCTACCAAAGAGAGGTCTTGAGGTACATCAATCCCGTTATCACTAAGCACTGACAAGGCCCCCGCCGCCATTGAGTCGTTATAGCAAACGACGGCTGTCATCTGTTGCCCCCGACTCAGCAACTCCGTCATTGCTGCCTCCCCCCCCAATTCATCAGGACTACCACGGGAGATCAGACGTTCATCAACCGGAATATTTTGCTCTTGCAGTGCGTCCAAATAACCCTGCAGACGGTCCTGAGAGTCTGATATCTGATGATTTGAGCACAGGAACCCTATCTTCTTGTGCCCTTCCTGGATCAGGTGACGAGTTGCAAGCCAAGAACCATAGCGATCATCCAGCGCAACACAACGGGAATCGAATCCAGGAACAATACGGTTGATAAGCACCATTCCAGGAACATAGCTCATCATCTGGATCAGCTCTTCATCTGGCAGCATTTTGGCATGAACCACCAGGCCAGAGCAGCGATGCCCTATCAACTGCTCTATTACATGCTTCTCTTTGGCTGCGTCGTGGTAGCCATTTCCTATAAGCAGAAAATTCCCCGTAGCTTGTGCCACTTGCTCGACAGCTTTAACCATGGTGCCAAAGAAGGGATCAGACACATCAGCAACGATCAATCCCAAGGTGTCATTGTTCTGATGGGCCAATGCTCTCGCGTTCGCGTTGGGATGGTAGTTGAGTTCATGCATCGCCTTGAAGACTGCGTCTCGTGACGCCTGACTCGCCTTTGGCGAGTGATTGATGACGCGTGAGACGGTGGCGACAGATACGCCTGATAGGAGTGCTACATCTTTGATGGTTGCCATGAATTAGCTTTTCCGGTGAACGGTATAAATAAAAACCAGTGCTGTACTGGGTCAAGATACTACCGACATTTCCAATACCTGACACGGCTTTCATATCAAAAGCGAGAGCATTCTATCAATACGAGCGTCTCGCTGTGTAATCCATTTACATACACCCTTATCCATTCTCATGCTCATCGCGGTGAAAAATGTGACAAAAATCACATCAAATGGAGATGCATCTTCCAGGAGCTTGTTCACAAGCGCAGAATAAGGGAAAGCGATTACACTAAATAAAACCCAATTAAAACTAGCGCCAAGGAGCGAATCATGTTGAAGATACTCGTGACAGGTGGAACTGGTTACATAGGTAGTCATACCTGCTTGCAGCTTATCGCTGCCGGGATGACCCCCATCTTGTTGGACAATCTGGTTAACAGCAAAAAGAGCGTCCTCGAACGTATCCACAGCCTCAGCGGACTGCGCCCCCAGCACTATCACGGTGATGTGCGGGATGCCGACCTGCTGGATCGTGTGTTTGCAGACCAGCAGATAGATGCCGTGATCCATTTCGCAGGCCTCAAGGCCGTAGGGGAATCGGTACAAAAGCCTCTCGAGTACTATGACAACAATGTCAGCGGCACCCTGGTGTTGCTGCAGGCAATGCGACGCGCCGGGGTCAAGACCCTGCTGTTCAGCTCATCTGCCACCGTCTATGGCGAGCCGGAGATCATGCCCATCACCGAGGAGTCGCCCACCTTTCACGCCACCAATCCTTATGGTCAAAGCAAGCTGATGGTGGAGCGCCTCATCAAGGACTTTGCACACTCAGCCCCCGACTGGTCATTGACCCTGTTGCGCTATTTCAATCCGGTGGGCGCCCATCCCAGCGGCCTGATGGGCGAGGATCCCCAGGGCATTCCCAATAACCTGATGCCCTATATTGCCCAGGTGGCAGTGGGCCGCCGTGCCAAACTCGCCATCTTTGGTGATGACTACCCGACACCAGATGGTACCGGTGTGCGGGATTACATTCATGTCATGGATCTAGCCGATGGCCACGTCGCAGCCTTGAAACATGCGCTTGGGCAAGCTGGCGTCCATGTGTACAACCTGGGCACTGGGCATGGCTACAGTGTCCTGGACATTCATGCTGCCTTCTCCAAGGCCTGTGGCCGCGAACTGCCTTATGAGATCGTGCCGCGCCGCGCCGGGGACATAGCACAGTGTTGGGCAGATCCAACACATGCCTATAACGAGCTGGGGTGGAAGGCTTATCGCACGCTTGATGAGATGACGGCTGATACCTGGCGCTGGCAATCCCAAAATCCAAACGGTTACCCCCTTCCATGAATATACAGAACGAGACAGACCTTACTATGCAATTCGAACCGACCGACCACCCTCACCGTCGTTACAACCCATTGATCCAACAGTGGGTTCTCGTTTCTCCCCACAGGGCGAAACGCCCCTGGCAGGGCCAGCAGGATGAACCCGATCGTACCCAGCAATCCCCTCACGATCCGGATTGTTTCCTCTGCGCTGGCAATACTCGCGTCACAGGTGACAAAAATCCGGATTATCCGTCGACCTTCGTTTTTACCAACGACTTTGCGGCACTGATGGTTGATACACCTATGGCCCCAACCAGCGAGGACCCCCTCTTCCAGCTAGAGAGTGCACGCGGCACCAGCAGGGTAATCTGCTTCTCACCGGATCACAGCAAGACCTTGCCCGAGTTGTCTATCCCCTCCCTCACTGCCGTGGTCAACACCTGGTGTGAACAAACCGCAGAGCTGGGGCGCGAATACCGCTGGATCCAAGTATTCGAAAACAAGGGCACCATGATGGGGTGCTCCAATCCCCATCCCCATGGGCAGATATGGGCCAACGACTTCTTGCCCAACGAAGCCGCGCGGGAAGATGTCGCCCAACGGGAGTATTTTGCCAAACATGGTCGAGCCATGTTGCTCGATTATGCGGAACGCGAGCAGGCTGACGGCAGCCGCACCGTAGTGGAAACGGAACACTGGCTGGCAGTAGTGCCTTATTGGGCTGCCTGGCCCTTCGAAACCCTGTTGCTTCCCAAGTTTGCGGTAACACGTCTACCGACACTGACACCGCAGCAGCGTGCAGACCTCGCACTGGCGCTCAAAAAACTGACCAGCCGCTATGACAACCTGTTTCAGTGCTCCTTCCCCTATTCGATGGGATGGCATGGTGCGCCATTCAATGGCGAAGAGAATGATCACTGGCAGTTGCACGCCCACTTCTACCCGCCCCTGCTGCGCTCTGCGAGCGTACGCAAGTTTATGGTGGGCTATGAAATGCTGGCAGAAACACAACGTGACCTGACGGCAGAACAGGCGGCAGAACGCCTGCGTTCCGTCAGCGATATCCATTTTCGTGAACAGGTTTGAGGTTGAGACATGAGTATTGAATCGCCACACAGCGTGACTGAACATACCTTTTACACCCAGTATGGTTATCGCCCGACCCTCGCCATTCAGGCACCTGGGCGTGTTAACCTCATTGGGGAGCACACGGACTATAACGATGGTTTCGTGCTACCCTGCGCTATCGATTATCAGACCGTGATCAGTGCTGCCCCCCGCCAAGACAGTCTGATCAGGGTTATCGCTGCCGACTATCACAACCAACTGGATGAATTTGACTTACGCCACCCCATAGAGGCACGCCCGGAATACCTGTGGGCCAACTATGTGCGAGGCGTCGTCAAATATTTGCTATTGCGAGGCTGTCAACTGACAGGGGCAGACCTGGTAATCAGTGGCAATGTACCTCAGGGAGCAGGCCTGAGCTCTTCCGCCTCTCTGGAAGTGGCAGTAGGACAGATCTTCAAAGAGATGAATCACCTCGACATCAGCCAAGCAGATATCGCCCTGAATGGACAACTGGCGGAAAACAGGTTCGTCGGTTGCAACTGCGGCATCATGGATCAGTTCATCTCTGCTCTGGGTCAGCAAGATCATGCTCTGCTGATCGATTGCCGCAGTCTGGATACCCGTCCTGTGAGCATGCCAGCCGACATTGATGTGGTCATCATCAACTCGAACGTACGCCGGGGCCTGGTGGATAGCGAATACAATACCCGCAGGGCACAGTGTGAAGAGGCCGCACGGCATTTTGGGGTCAAGGCACTGCGTGACCTGACGATGACCCAGTTCACCGAGCGAGCCAACGAACTGGATCCTGTCGTCGCGAAGCGTGCACGCCACGTCATCTCCGAGAATGAACGGACTCTGGCGGCTGCAGAGGCGCTTGCCAGTGAAGACATGGTCATGATGGCCGAATTAATGGCACTGTCACATGCCTCGATGCGTGATGATTTTGCCATCACGGTGCCTGCTATCGACGCCCTGGTCGACATGATCAAAGAGATCATTGGTAGTCGTGGTGGAGTGAGGATGACTGGTGGCGGGTTTGGTGGTTGTGTTGTTGCGCTGGTGCCACGCGGACTGACCCCAGTCGTATGCGAGCAAGTCAACGCCCGCTATCCTCTACTCAGTGGTTTGCAGCCCAGCATCTATATCTGCAAGCCCTCCGCCGGAGCTGGCTCTATCTGACCTTTATTACCATATCAATGTCATGATCAGCGCAAACGACTCACATATATCCACGCTGATTATGACACACTTTGAATCGCCACTGGTTTTGTAAACACCTCGCAGTCCAAACTCTAGGGCAGGATCGTCTACGGGGGCGGGGTCAGTCCAACTCGCTTACGACATAGGTTAGAGCATCTCAGGAGAACGAAAAAATAAAGCACCTCCGTTATGGAGGTGCTTTATATCTCTACAGGCTAGTGTTTTAAAGCCGTGGTGAGTTCATTATTGAACAGCGACAGTGAGTTCGGGATGCCCAAATGCAACGAGCTGCCCGTTAGACCGGCTGAAATATTGGCTCCAGAAGGATTCTAAATTCTGGATCATCTTGCCACTGCGGTAGCCGTTCTTTGCGTCGGTTGGCACGAATGCCGCACCATGCACATAGATTCGCGCACCTTTGAAATCAGCGAGAAGATTCTCCTTCTCGACCTTGGCCAGCTCAACGGAAGGAGATATGTCACGGATACCTTTGGACTGATAGAAGCTGCTAAAGTCGCTGTATTCCAGCATGTCTGACATCAACAAGATGACGTTTTCATTCACCCCTTTGACCGACTGGATGTCCTGACCCACGGCTTTGAGGCTAAACAGGATCTCGCTACGCGGGATGTCGACCGACGACTTACCCATGGTCTGAACGAACCGTTGGCCAAATTGCTTCAACATAACGGACGGTTGGGCCGCGAGACATTGGTCGAGCTTCTTGGCGCTCATCATTGGTACGTCACTAACAGTGTCTTTGTCGAGCCCGCGCTCGAGCTGACCTGCATATTGGAGCTGCATGTAGTGGCCCTCCAAATAGGCAGAAAAGGAGTAGAGACGCAGTTGATCCCCTGGCTGCAAGAAACGCTTGATATTACCCCACGCGGTACGTTGCAGATCAGAGGTGAGCGGGGTGGTTTGATCCACCACCACCGACAACATGCGCCCTGAGGGGGCTGGTGCGAACTGAGCAATTTTGGCTTGCTGATAACAACTGGCTACGTCGTTGCGTTCGCCCGCCATCAGTGCTGCTGGCAGCATCAGCAAGAGTGCAAGAGTGATCCTTGCTTTCATCATGCCTCCGCCTTGTCGAGCATTTGCAAGCGACGAGCTCGTTTCAGATCGTCAACCGGCACGCCCTTCTTGTTTGCGACATAGTCCATGTCGTCCGCATCAAACTGAGTCAGATCGCCCCAAGCATGAGGATTGAAGGCTGCGACCTTTTCACCCACGGATTGCGCTGCTGGCATTTCGATAGGCTGGATTACTTGCGCAACTTCCACCACTGGAGCGGCCACGTCGACAGCTGCTACCGCTTCGACGGAAGGTACAGGCGTGGCGGCAACTGGGGTCGGTTGATAGGCTTGAGCCACAGCTTGTGGCTGCGCCTCATTGGGTCTTGCGCCAAAGACAGCCACCAGTTCATTGAACTCCGCCTTTTGTGCCATCAACGCTGGATTGTTGATCGCGGCGAAACGGGGACCGGCAACATCGGTGATTTCCCAGACTTTCTTGTTGTCCTTAGCATTTAACGCAGTCCGCAAATCCTTGATGGTCTGCGTGACGTAATCGGCAAGCAGTCTGGTGCTCTCAAGACCAAGCGCACGGTTGTGCTTGTTATGTGCCATGATCTCTCGCTCTTCCACATAACGCAGGAAGGTACGGTGATCCTTGTTTTGGCGCAGGTCATCTTTAGTCTTGCCGTTTACCCGGAACACCTTGTCCTGCAAGGACTGCAACTTCGCCAATGAAGATTGAGCATCTTGTGCAATGGCAGCAGATTTGGCTCTGTGGTAGCGGACAAACTCATCAGCACTGTTGTACTCGTGGGTTAGCTCCCAAGCTCGACGTGAGTAGGTGCCAGCAAAACTGTGGCGGAAGGCCAGGTAGGTGGAGGCAAACTGGATAAAACAGAACAAACCAGACAGCACAGCAAAAGTCACCAACGACGCACGGTGCATCGCATCAATTTGGTCTTGTGCAGACTTCTGGCTGCTATTAGTGGACAGCTCGGCCATGTCCGTCGGTAGAGGGAGCTCTTCATCGCCAGCAGCAACCGGGAAATCATCGGCGCTTTGAACGACGGCGGTCGGATTCTCCACCAACATGGCTTCCTGCTGGTTCAGGGTTTCGGTACGAACCCAAAATGCGGCAATGGCCAGCCCAGCGATGAAGATCCCATAGCCGATAATGATCGAGAATCGGCGCTGTGGCTGACCGTGTTTATCGATCGGCACATTGATGCGGTTCAATAATTGCTGGAAGGGCTTAGCGCCATCGTCATTGTAGGTGTCGTCGATAGTGGCGTTGAACGTCTTTGTCATGTCGCCCCCATCACGGATCGACTCGTACGAGAGGATCTTGTTCACTACCCCGTTGCGGTAAAGCTGACGACCGGCAAATTCGGACAGAACCAACGCGATGATAGAGATAACCAAACCAATGAAGAAGGCTCCCACGATGGCCGTGTTAGGAGTCGCCAGGGTCAGGGCAAACGGAGCCAGGGCATAACCAAACGCTGATGCTTCAATCACCATCAGGACGATCATGAGCAGCCAGATACCCAGCCCTTTCTCAGACCTGTCCGCCTCGTCTGCTTTCCCCAGATAATCCAGGTTTCGCTTGAAATTCTCTTCCGAGGGCTGGTGTTCCCCGTAGTAGGTTTCATACGCCCCGCACACCCCTCTCTCACCGGCATTGAAGCCGACAGCATTGGGGTTGTCTGCGGACTTCTCTTCGTTTTTGCCCGGATCTCTGGTCCACGCAGCAATGCGGCCAATCCATGGGAGCCGCAGACGCATTTCCATGTGCCAGTATTTTACTTTTGACCAGTAAACGATAGCGGTCACGCACGCGACCATAATGGCGATCACAAGACTGATGATGTGCCATACACCCAACAGGGTGTGAAAGACGTTTTCAAACATTTGTAGTTCCCTTAGCGGCGCTTGGGCAGGTATTGGGCCACGTAGGCTTCACCCTGCTTTGGATAGTAAATTTCACCCGCAACGGCAGTACCGGCGCGTTTGTCGAAAACGATATCCATGCAGGACACTGGCGAAGAGGTCTGATTGGCAGCGAACACACGATAGAGAACTTGAGTCTCTCCTTCATAGGTGTTGGCCACAGCTTGGATCTTCTCGGTCTGCTTTTTGGATTTCTTGTAGTTGGGGATGAATTGCATGAAAGGTTGCTGGGACACCTTCGCCTCATCACGCAAAATCGCAACCGGCCCCACCGAAGCCACATGACCATTAACGGCAGCAACCCAAGGTTTGCCATTCAAGCCGGGCAAATACTCCTCAGTCGAGTACTCCGCAAGTGGCTGGTCATTCCCAAGGTTTTTCACTTGACCTTCGACCCGAGGCAAATCACCCACACAGGAACTAATCGGCGCACTGGCATAGGCATTACTGATAATGGAGAAGGAAGAGCTCTTTGGCTGAATGCTACCTGTCAGGGGGGAGCTAATATTGGTCACTGGTTGGCCGCCAAAGTCGATGATCCCTTTGCCAACCAGTTTTACAGGGGAAAAGTCATTTGCCGAAGGCTGTTCAGACGGGGCATTCGGAGCGGCTACTGGAGTGGCCGACGTAGTGCCGACGACCGGGCCGGACGGGGTTTTCACGGCGGGATTCTTTGCCGTCGTTTGGGTCACTGGCGCTTTGGTGGCAGGCGATGCCTGCTTAGCGACAGTCCCAGTGCCATGAGCAAGATACTTGGGACTGGCACGGTCTTCCTGCACTCGCTTAACTAGCAGTGCTTCACTTTGCACCTCAACAAACTCGACTCGGCGGTTCTGCGCTCGGCCTTGTTCAGTGTCGTTGCTGGCAATAGGGCGGGAAGAACCAGCCCCCTGGTAGTAGATGTCACTGCGAGACACCCCGGCGGCGGCCAATATCTGGCCCATGGCGCGAGCGCGTTGCTCGGAGAGTTGCTGGTTGAATTGTGCAGAGCCAGCCGAATCGGTGTGGCCGACAACCAACACCTTCTTGCGCTCATTGGCAGGCTTGTTGGCTTCTTGCTCGCGCTTGCTAGCGAACTCTTGCGCCACGCGGGTCATTTTCCGAGCACCTTCCGTGGTGAGGGTCGCAGAGCCCACAGGGAACATCTCGGCATATTCGAGGGATGCCTCCAGGCCAACGGCGGTGGATTCGCTTTGTTTTTTCTGGTCTGCTTGCGCTGCAGCCAACTGCAGTTCGCGCACCTGCATTTTCAGGCCTTCTTCCTTGGCTATTTTCTCCAGCCGGTCAACCCGATTCTTATACCAGAGGCCACCACCACAGCCGACGGCAGCACCAGCGATAGTCCCGATGAGCACCTTGTCGGTGCCGCCCTGGGTGGCACCGATCGCAGCGCCAGCAACAGCCCCCAATAAACCACCACCAATACAGCTGACCCAGCTATCATTTTCGGCCACTTGCTTGTCGATGGTTGCACACCCGGTCACCAACATGGTGATAGCGATAGCCACTGCCGTTGGCTTCGCTTTATGCATCCTAATCATTAACTATCCTTTTAATTGTTATGGTTACCTGAATAGCTAGCTTTTTTGTCAGCGCACCAATTCACCGAAAACCAGTGAACAGCTCTCGGTGTATGACGCGGAGAGACGATTCCATAATGGATTCCGGTGCGTCGGCAATCTCATCGGGGCTAGTCTTATTTTTGTATTGCGCAGACAATTACCGCAGGTCACGTCAGCGCCAATAGACCCAAGAAAAGCAATCGAAAAGTCGTTTGTTTTGTTGCGAATATTGCGGGTGTGTTTCTGCAGAAGCAGGGGCCTGCTTATCCAAATACCTCATCGCCTTACCATTGAGACAAACCTCCGCGATCAAGCGGAGACATCAAATGGTGTCCGACAATTCATGTCGCATCTTATTGTGCCTCATATGAGAATTCAATGCAGCCTTTTACTTAAGTACTTGAAGTCATTCTATATACCCCCAAAAAAGGATCCTTAAGAGACCCAACTCATAATATCCTGCCATAGCAGCTACTGGTGGCGCGTGACCAATCACGCCTGGATACCCCGGCCGAGCGCCGGCGTGCGGAGCACCAAGTGGCTGTTGACGTGCTGCCTGCGGATCTGGCCACCCCTGCGGAGCTGTCAGCCCTTGAAACGCGCTTGCGGCATGACTCTCGCATCGGCATCTTGATTAACAATGCAGACATGGCTCAATCGGGGGGCTTTCTGGATCAATCCGCCGAGGCCATCGAACGGCTGATCACGCTTAACACCATGGCGTTGACGCGGCTCGCCGCAGCAATTGCACCGCGCCTATGCCAGTCCAGCACCGGGGCGATCGTCAATATCGGTTCGGTGGTGGGGTTTGCGCCCGAGTTCGGGATGTCGATCTATGGTGCGACCAAGGCTTTCGTGCTGTTTTTGTCACAAGGATTGGCTCAGGAGCTATCGCCCAAGGGAGTTTATGTGCAGGCCGTACTGCCAGCCTCGACCCGTCCCGAGATTTGGCAGCGAGCCGGCATTGACATCAACAGCCTCCCCGAGGTGATGGACGTGGGTGAGCTAGTGGATGCGGCACTGCTCGGTTTCGACCGACGCGAGTTGGTGGCTATCCCACCGCTACATGTTGCCGCGCGCTATCAGTCTCAACCCTGAGCGTTTCATTCAACCGACCAAACTCGAATGCAACAAGAGGAAATTTCTATGAGCAGCATGTTATTCACTCCCACCCGACTGGGTAGCCTGTCGCTGAAGAACCGAATCGTCATGGCACCACTAACACGCAGTCGCGCCATCGGGAATCAGCCCAACGAACTGATAGAGCAATATTACCGTCAGCGGGCTGATGCTGGATTGATCATTACCGAAGGCACCTCCCCCTCGCCCAACGGCCTGGAGTATCCCCGCATTCCCGGACTGTTCAATGACCAAAAAGTGCAAGGTTGGCAACGAGTGACCGATGGAGTCCATCAGACTGGCGGCAAGATTTTTGTGCAATTAATGCATACCGGGGCCGGTCAGAATAGCCTTACCCTCCCGGTGAAAAGCCCCAAATGTAGCTGTCACTTGGGGCTTGTGAAGTCATGGCTTGCTGGCTGATTTAGACAACAACGCTGGGAGGAACTTATAACACAAGGGAGCACCTTCAAATTCAAGAGCACTGATCTGCAGGTACACCGTTTAATGAGTTAAATTGATTAACTCCTTTTGAATCGCCGTACCAACCCAAAAGCAACCAAAGTAAGCAGTGACAGAGGGCCAGTAGAACCGCCACCACCACCACCATTGTCACCACCACCATTGCCACCGTTATCAGTGTTGACGCCTTGCACTGTGATAGCCACGGGCTTGGTAGTCACGTTTGCGCCAGTACCGCTACGCAGACCGATGGTGAAGCTCTTGGCACCCACGAATGCCAGATCACGGGCGGTCACGCGCACTGTATAGGTCGGATTGCCCGCCGCATCCAGCACAGTTTGGCCAGTAGTCGGATCGAAGCGCACCAGTTGCGAGATCCCATCGTTGTAGTGCTGGCCTACAACGGCGCTGCCCGATTGGCTATACAGCTCTACGGAGAGGCGCTTGTTAGCAGCATCAGTACCGGAGGCAGTGATGGTAACGTCGATGTACGGCTTGTCATTGGTCAGGGTAGTGCTGTCTACTGCCATGGCGAAAGTGCGGTCAGCAACTTCTGCGCTCGGCATGAAGCCAGCACCAGACCCTTTGGCCCATCCGTAGTAAGCACGCAGGTTGCCATCAGGCATTTTCAGAGTGCGAGCAGCATCAGGGCTGTCAGGGTTGTTGTAGAAGTTCTGGAGCAGGTATTTCTCGCTCGGGCCATACGGGTAAATATCGCCTTGGTCGATAGCGGCAGAGCTGCCACCGAACATGTTGTTCTTGCTCAGATCGCCGTAACCACACATCAGACGACCAGCCCAGATGCCACCTTGATCACAGAAACCTTCTGCGCCCGTTTTGTTATAGAGATCCGCAGCACCAAACAGGTGGAATGCTTCGTGAGCGTAAGTGTCGACAGAGGTGTCATAACGGCTGACCCAGAAGTCAGGACCAGCAGAAGCCATCCCATCATACTGGCCATCAGTGCCGCCCTTGGTGGTAATCCACATGTCAGCACCAGAGCTATGCACAGCAAAGGTCAGATCTTGAATGTCTTGCTCGTTGTTGCAGACGCCATCCCAAAGTGGTGGCGCTTTGATGCCGAAATTCGGACCGTAAGAGTCACGGACAGCAATGACTTTCTCATTGAGAAGTACGGTTGCAGGGCCGTAATCGCTTTTGCAAGTTGGGTTCAGGATGGTATCGCTCATAACAAGGATCTGCTTTACCTCGAAGTGCAGATCTACAGGGGTGCCATTGCTGACGATACCTGTGCGCTGGCTAGCGTAATACTCGTCCATGGCCGATACGCGCTGGTGAATGGTGTTGAACACCTTCTCCGCACCATCCTTATCAACAATGGATTTGGGTACCATGACGTTGACATCAATGGTAGTAGCGGCTATTGCCGCATTACTTGCAACCAAGGTCACAGCCATCAGGAACATCCTTGACATCATTAACTCCCCCAGAATTGATATTTTCATTTGAGAACGACAGATAACATCCAAATACCTCTTTAACACAAGGTATTTTATATTTTCCGCAAGGAAATTTTCTAATTTTTAAAACTATGCACAGGGCATTGTTACCCAAATCGATGCGGCTTGAGTGGAATGAACTGAAGGAGCGGTGACCCGATCACCACCATCCCCTTCAAGTCTTCATCATGGGCAAGGCGCTTCAGTCGCTGGTTGGTAGAAACAATGATGTCGCGGTTCAAACAGTTGATGGAGGGCATAGGGTCGGTAGGTAGGAGAAGTAACGCCGTATCTGAGCGCGATAAACAAACTGAACACCTTTGGTTTGCCAGTAAGAAAGCCCCGCGTGTCACGGCCATCTGGGTCTGGGTAAATCAGGCTAATTTAGGCAACTACGCCACATCTCCGTACAAAGCTACGACCATTAAAATACCATCCTCAATACAGGTTAACGACAAGGCTTGCTTGATGGCATATAAAGGGAAATTGCCATATTATGGCAATTTTTATCGGAGATTTCTCCAAGTTTTGGCATGCCTATGCCTTTGATTTAATCATGTACACAAAACCTACTTATTAAAAAGTAGAGCTTTAAAAAACAATCGGTTAGGTTAATTAAACCACTATATCAATGTCAAAAACTCGTGCCAAAATATGGCAATTAACATTTGGCTCTGCCATATTTTGGCAGACACTCCCACATCTCCCCTTACTGAACCAGCTTGCCACACAGATAACTCAAAAAGTTCATTAAAATATGAACGTTCAGTGACTAAAAATGCAATATTAACCACTTCCATACTCATCTCAGCATCTTGTCCAAAGATAGTACAATGGGATACCATTAATTATAACCAGGCACCCTTGAAAGGCCCCAAGCGAATCCAGCTCGAGTGCGTGCCTTGTTATGCATACTATATAGCCTTCAATGCTATCTTATAGATTCCCAAGAATTATATCTTTTCATCCTGACTTTAATTTACATTTCACTATAAATATGTATTCCAGGGTGATTAATAACCATAAGAGAACCACATTGAATAACATTAAGCTGTTGCTCACATGAATTTATTTATGAAAACCTGATGGATAACCACTTTATTTAACTGCCAGATTAACGCTGGCAGTAGGTATAAAATACAACTGGTTAGCAAATGTAAATTCAACCTTTCTTTTTATCTTTAATTAAAAATATAAAGAAAAAATAATCTTACCACACACAATAAATACAGAGCTCATCAATATTGCATTCCCGTGAACTCATTATCCAGACCTGTTAAACCTAGCGAACTCTTGCGTAAACAGGCCTAAAGGTGGTGAACACAGACTGCATAGATCTAGGGAAGGTGCGAATAAGTCCGTGATATGAGATCTTGATGTTCATCCGGAGCTGCACTCCAGGGGGCATCATGAGTCATCAACTCACCTTCGGCGACAGTGAATTCAGTAGTAAGCGTCTCCAGACCCGAAAAGATATTTTCCTCTCCCACATGGACCAATTGCTGCCGTGGCAAAACATGATGGATGTCATCGAGCCGGTTTACCCCAAAGCTGGTAATGGTCGTCGACCCTATCCGCTGGAAACCATATTACGTATTCACTGTATACAGCATTGGCACAACCTGAGCGATGGCGCGATGGAAGATGCTCTGTACGAAA
>NZ_CAWMFQ010000071.1:0-219 GCF_963866995.1 Aeromonas sp. ZOR0002
GTAAGGGAGGTGCTCTCCCAGCTGAGCTAAACGACCTGGGATTCTGTGTTCAGAGTGGTGGGTCGTGTAGGGTTCGAACCTACGACCAATTGATTAAGAGTCAACTGCTCTACCGACTGAGCTAACGACCCACATCCTGAACTTTTCACCAACCGCATATGGCGGCCAGCGTTACAACATGGTGGTCGTTACTGGGCTCGAACCAGTGACCCCCTCCTT
>NZ_CAWMFQ010000072.1:0-3254 GCF_963866995.1 Aeromonas sp. ZOR0002
ATCCCGGCCATGGCGGCCACTATCATGGTGGAGGCTACCGTGGTCGCCCCCAGCCCCTTGTTGGCCAGCACGAAGGGGATGTCGCGACGGCTGCACTTGGTGGCGGCGTGGCCGGCACGGCCCAGCGCCTCCAGGGCCCCCGCATCCAGACCCACCTTGAGGCGGCCATCGATGATGGCGATGGTGGCCGGCACGGCGCCGTTGTCCCGCACCACCTGCTCCACCTGGCGCGCCGTCTCCACGTTCTGCGGATAGGGCATGCCGTGGGAGATGATGGTGGACTCCAGGGCCACCACCGGCTTGCCGGCGGCCAGCGCGGCGGCAACTTCAGGTTGGATATCGAGGTAAGCGTTCAACATGGGTACTCCTCCAGCATGCGTTCAACGGCGGCCTTGGATAGGCCGGAAAAGACGGTATCGGAACAATTGACGGTGAGGGCGGCGCAACCGAGGGCGAACCGGGTTGTCTCCATGATGCCCTGATCCTGCAACCAGGCGTGGGCCAGCCCTGCCATGAAGGCATCGCCGCCGCCGGTCACGTTGACGACCGGGCTGCCGAGCACGGGCAGATGGCCCTGGCAGGCCCCGTCGCTATAGAAGATCCCCTGATCGCCGAGGCTCAGGAAGAGCCGCTGCACCCCGGCGCGGTGGAACCAGGCCGCCGCCATGGGCCAGGTGTCGGGCCCCCCGATGGTGAAGCCGCACAGCTGCTCCGCCTCGGTGCGATTGGGTTTGAGGGTGTGGATGCGGTGCAGCCAGGGGCGGATCTTCTCCACCTTGGCCACCGACACGGTGTCCACGAAGATGATGTGCTCCCCCTGGCGCTCGAACAGCCAGTCCAGGGTGTGGGTGGCGAGGTTGGTGTCGAGCACCCAGAGCCGGGCCGCGCCAAGAAAACCGCTCAGGGGGGTGAGCCGGGCCGGGGTGAGCTGCTCGATGATCCCCATGTCGTTGACGGCGCAGCTCATCTCGCCGCTGCCATCGTGCAGGCTGAGATAGCAGGAGGTCGATTGACCCTCCAGTACCAGCACCTGGCGCACATCGACCCCGGCGCGCTGGCTCACCTCCAGCAGGTGGTGGCCGTATTGATCGTTGCCCACCGCAGTCAGCAGGCGAGTATCGGTGCCAAGGCGCGCCAGGTTCTCGGCGATGTTGCGCCCTACCCCGCCGGCGGAGGTGCGTACCCGGCCCGGGTTGGAATCCCCGATGCGCAGGTTGTCGTGGCTGCAGCCACAGATATCCATGTTGGCGCCGCCGATCACCACGGCGTAGGGGCCTTCGCGCAGCACATAGCCGCGCCCCTGCACATAGCCCTGGCGCATCAGGCTGGAGATGTGGCTCGCCAGCGCGGAGCGGCTGATGCCGAGCCTGTCCGCCAGCTCCTGCTGGGCAATCATGGGATCCTGGCGCAGCAGGGCGAGGATCTCTTGCTCACGTTCCGTCATAGACAAACATCCAGTTGCAAACGTTTGTCCATTATTTCCGAAAAACGTTTTCCCGCCATCCTCTCGTACAAGAAATGTCGGGTCGCGCACAAAAAATCACCGGGCAGTGCCCGGCGATCACAACATGGTTTTCAGATGGGCCACTCACCCCAGCTGTACCCAGACCTCGCTCCCCTCCAGCCGCACCGGCCAGCAGGCGACGCTCAGGGCAGGATCGTCCAGACAGCGACCGTCCATCAGGGCGTAGCGCTGCTTGTACAGCGGCGAGGCCACCACGGGTTCGCCCCCCGCATCCCCCACCAGGCCACGCCCCAGCACCGCGACGCCGGCCAGGGGATCCACCCCGTCCAGGGCATAGACATGCTCCCCGAGGCGAAACAGCGCCAGTACCCGCCCCTCCAGCCAGGCGCTGCGCCCGGCCTGCTCCGGCAGCGCCGCCAGCTCGCATACCCTATGCCAGGCTCCAGGTTCTGACTGTAAGGTCTCTTCTTTTATGTCGCTCATACCACCTCCTTGACAGCGATATCCGGCACCCATTGCCCCCGCTCCTCACGGCGCGGCGGCGTCTCGTCCTCGGGCCGGTTGACGAAGGCCTCGAACAACTTGAGCTTGTCCGGATCCGCCAAGGTGCTCTTCCACTCGCACTGCCAGGTGCCGACTATCCCCTCCATCATGGCCTCCAGCTCGGCACCGATGCCGAGCCTGTCCTCGATGATCACCGACCTGAGATAGTCGAGCCCCCCTTCCATGTTCTCCATCCAGACCGAGGTGCGTTGCAGCCTGTCCCCGGTGCGCACGTAGAACATCAGCAGCCGGTCGATGTAGCGGATCAGGGTCTGCTCGTCGAGATCCGTGGCGAACAGGTCGGCGTGGCGCGGCCGCATGCCGCCGTTGCCGCACACATAGAGGTTCCAGCCCCGCTCGGTGGCGATGACGCCGATGTCCTTGCTCTGGGCCTCGGCGCACTCCCGGGTGCAGCCTGAGACCGCAAACTTCAGCTTGTGTGGTGCCCGCAGCCCCTTGTAGCGGTGCTCCATGGTCTGGGTCAGGGTCATGGAGTCCTGCACCCCGTAACGACACCAGGTGGAGCCCACACAGGACTTCACGGTGCGCACCGACTTGCCGTAGGCCTGACCGGTCTCGAAGCCCGCCGCCACCAGCTCGCTCCAGATGGCGGGCAGCTGGTCGACCCGGGCGCCGAAGAGATCGATGCGCTGGCCGCCGGTGATCTTGGTGTAGAGGCCGTACTTGCGCGCCACTTCGCCGATGGTGATGAGCCCCTCCGGGGTGATCTCCCCCCCCGGGATGCGCGGCACCACTGAATAGGTGCCGTCCTTTTGCAGGTTCGCAAGGAAGGCGTCGTTGGTATCCTGCAACGCGCGGTGGGGCTTCTCCAGCACGTGCTCGTTCCACAGCGACGCCAGGATGGAGGCCACCGTCGGCTTGCAGATGTCGCACCCCAGCCCCTGGCCATGCTTGTCCCGCAGCGCCTCGAAGCTCTTCAGCTCGCCCACCCGGGCCAGGTGATAGAGCTCCTGACGGCCGTAGGCGAAGTGCTCGCACAACCCCTTGTCCGCCTCGACGCCAAGGTCCGCCAGGGTCTGATCCACCACCTGCTTGAGCAGGTTGCTGCAACCGCCGCAACCCGTGCCGGCCTTGGTGCAGCTCTTCACCGCCGACAGCTCGTGATTGCCCGCCCGAACGGCGGCCACCACGTCCCCCTTGCTGACGTTGTGGCAGGAGCAGAGGATGGCGCTGTCCGGCAGCACCAGGGGCGCGGGGGCGGCCCCGACCTCCCCCACCAGCAGGG
>NZ_CAWMFQ010000073.1:0-4217 GCF_963866995.1 Aeromonas sp. ZOR0002
AGTAGAGTGTGAAAAGCAATATTTCGAACGGCTCAAAAGTGTTTAGATAAGCCGGGGCGATTCATTTTACTTAAGGGTCCCGCGCATTCCCGCGTTGAGCTGGCGGCCACCGTTCTCTGCATCACGGTCTTGCATCAATTTGATCGAGACCTCGTTGGCACCAATGGTGTAGGTTGCGCTGTAATTACCACACATGCTGTCGGTTACACATTCAAAAAACGGTACCGATTTATCCTTCACTGTGCGGATGATCACTGGCTTGACTTTCAAGGTATTGGTCGCCTGACTGACTAATTCCTCAAAGTCTGCCTTAGCCTGTCTGACAGAAGCAACGGAGTCGTCTTGGTACGATGCCTGGGTACCGCCGAAGGAGAACACTTTATGTTGGTAGACTGCATAGTAATACTCACCCGTAGTTGGTCGTCCTAAGAATCCCTCGCCTGTCTTGGGTTTGCCGCGAAATTCTTCATCAATGTCACTGCGCCAGTCGTAGCGTATCAGACCATCGTTGACCGCTTGGAGCGTGGTGATGGGTAGGCCGACAGTCAGGGTTTTAAAGCCCGTATTTGCGGCAATGGCGGGTGAGGCAATGAGACTGACGGCACAGGTCAAAGCAGAGAGCAGCGGGGTTTTATGTGGCATGGTGACTCCTCATGTAGAGAGTTGGTTGATGTGGGGTGAATCGCCACCAGTGATCTAGACACTTCCCAGCTGTAACGGGTTGCGATTCACTCTCGGTTTGCTAGCAATAATGTCAGTTACGCCTTGGCCTGACGCCACTTAGTTAGCCATCGATACTGTTCGGGATGAATGCGCAACAGCTCTGCGATAACTGCTTCACGCTTATCGGCTGTCATCCGGGTAAGAAGCGACCTGACATCCGACATAATGCTGTCACGGCCAGCGCCTCTGGCTTCCGCCTTGCAATACCACTCATGTCCCTCACTAATGTTGCCAAGCTCGATACAGACTGCACCAAGTAGTGTGCAGGGGCGAAAGTTGTTGGGTTGAAGGCGGTGAGCTTCAGCACCCATGTTCAATGCGGCAGCATGTTCGCCATGGTCACGCATCGCGCCACCATGAGTGGTGAGAATGGCGGATTTCAGCTTAGGCTGAACCTGCCGCTTGGCTGGGATGGCACTCAGCAGCGCAATCGCCTCATTCGATGCTGCGCATTTACGCAAGTGTCCGCTGGCATTGACTGCACTCCATGGGTTCTTGCTGTTGCGGTACTCCGCTAGCCAGTGATCAGCTTCGAGTCGGTTGTAGCTATGCAGAATCTCCTTTGTCTCGTACTCACGGCCATTGCTCTTGAGCCAGATGGTTTCAGTCTCCAGTAGCCGTGTACCTGCATCCAGCTTGAGAAGGATTGCCATAAGCTGTTTGAGGTGATGTGATTCGACATATCCAGTGACACCATACTTCTCCCTGAGTGCTTGGTTCTTCATCCGTGCGATGTACTTGGGGTCACTCTCACGCTGAATCCGCTCAGCTTCAAGTCGCACACTTCGGGCTTTCTGCTCGGCTTTATAACGTTCTTCATCTGCGGCCTTCTGAGCGGCGATCTCGCGTTGTTTCTGTTGCGCAAGCTCGTTTCGTTGCTCCTGTTCTGCTTTCCCTTTTTGGTCGAACTGCTCTTGGGAGAGTTCGCCGGTCAAGAAGCACAGCAAGGCATTCAACCCCCTGTTCAAGAGAAATTGTCTGTTTGCTGCTGATATCGTCGCGCCTTGTCCAGCAGCGACAAGGAGGCTGTGCAACCTGGCACCGCCCGTGATCGCACTGGTGATATCATCCACCCAGAATTGTTTGGCCAGTTCATGCGGGGGGAGAGACACAGAATTCTGGTCATCGGCCAGACCATTTTTGATCCGAAATTTCTGCAGGTAATCCCAAGTGGGATTTTGACTGGTCTTCTCTATATTAGGTTTGTCGTCTGGCTGAGCAGCCAAAGGCTTCGTGATTGAAGGTTGGTAGCGATGCACAATCTTTCGGCCCTTATAGTAAAGAGATTTAGAACGGCGCTGCTCCTGTTCTACCGCAGATTGGCGTCTGAACTCAGGGAGAGTCATATCGCCATTGATAAAGCCCCTCAAGGCGTTGAGATCGTAGCTGGCTAGAATGTCGTAGCGGGGCGAAGTCAGAGGCTCATTCCTGAATATGGCTACGAGCAAACTATGGAGGTTATCGCCTATCGATAGGGCAGCAGGAATGTCATCGACACCGTAATAAGTTGCGAGATCCATGGGCGAGATAGACATCGAGCACACTCCTTGTGCAAAAAAAGAATTAGTACAATAGCGCCGCTGGCTTTTTACCCGCAATGGGTGGCTTCAAATTCATCGCTGCAAATCCCTCAGTGTTCCCCTATACCCACCCCAAAAACCTCAAACTGAGGGGCATTCAAGGCTGGGGGACTTTTGCCGAATGATGCAAAATCAGTCGGCGATACAGTCCTGTTAGCCTGCCTTGGCGACGTCCCGTACTTTTTGCTCTACTTGGTGCGCTATGGCCTGAATCTGGGCCAGTTCTAGTGAGCCTGCCCTAAATTGGGGGAGTTGCTTGGGGAGTGCAGCGGCACTGACGATGTAGGGGAAGGTGATCTTCTGGCGTAAATCCACAAACCAGCCAGGCAGAACCAGAACGCCACCTACCGGGACTTCGGTCCCAGTTGCACTGTTGAGCCAGTTACGTACTGTGGTGACGTTACGGCGGACCTGTTCGAGTGGGGCTTTTTCAACATGGTTTGGGAAGTGAAGCGCATCATTTTCGACCCGAACCTTGAACTGTTTTTCTCCATTGTTGATGGGTTTGGAGCGACCCTTAGTCTCGATGACAAAGACCCCGTTAGGGCAGATGATCAAATGGTCGATATTGAATCCATCAAACGGGATATCATGGTAAACCCGATAGGGGTGCTGTTGGGGCCTAACGATTTGGTCCAACTCCTGACCCACTGCCAGTTCACAGGAATAACCCAGCTTGAGGTGTTGAACCTTGTTGGCCATTTTGTAAGTTTTGGTTGTGCCATAGATAAAGAGACCCAGCATGACTACCCCAGAAGTAAGCATCACAGTCGTGCTCATAGCCTTCTTATCGATGTAGCTCTGTAACAAGAGGTAGAACCCGATCATCATCATGGTCAATGGCGTGAATAGCATTTGGGAAAAGAGGTCTATCTGTAGGTCCTGGATTTGCTGTTGTAGGGTGTGACCCGCTGGCCTGAGCAGGTCGGCGGTCAACGGGCTGACCCTATGTGAGCGAAGTCTCTTTCTTATTAACAAGATGATCCCGACAGATAGGAAGATCGGGCCCAAGAACAAGCCAGAAGTTGCCAGAACAGATACCGCGAGCGACGAGTATTCCATTTCATGCGTCATTTTGCAGATGTGATGAGGTCAGGTTAGCTGACCTGTAAGAGTCTATCCATTGGGATGTGGGGCAAGCATCACAGTATCTGATTATCCCCAATGGGGTTCTTACACCTTGGCTTTTTCGTGAAGTAAAACAGGGTGTTATCTTTATTCCTTTATGCGCAAAGGAGATTCATTGCGCCCGGATTGGCATATGCTATGCGAACCGTGTTTCGTACTTAATCTCTACCCCGCCATCCTTATGCAACTTGACTCTGAAATTCTTTATAAGGCCCGCAGCTAAGGCCCCGATAAAGGCACCGACTAATGCTCCAACAGCAGCACCGATTGAACCACCAATTTGGAATCCAATGTATGTACCAACAGCTGCACCACCCAAAACAAGTAATGCTGTAGATACAGAAACTTCTTTTTGCAGATGTGATTGATTCTCAACTTTACCGATTATCTTGCTTTCGTGGCCCATGACATCTCCTTGTATACCTAACGGTTGAGTTCTCGGCTTCGCGCAGTGTCAGGCCGAATGATGGGTTAGTACGCATCAAGGTTAGCACTTTCAATGGCCTGCAAGAGCCATAGGCCTGCTCAGTATCGGTCATAAGCAGACGGGTTTTCTATTTCTCAATGTAGAGGAGACCCACGGCGGGCTGTGTCAATGCTGAATTTATTCAACACTATCTTTGCTAATTCTGTGATAAGCGGTATGCGATGACCTATGACATGGTGCCATTCGTTGTGAATTAGCGGTGTCACTCGCTCCATCTGTTTGCTATTTCATGCAATAAGATGCAAACGAGGCTCTTTGATTTAAAATCCCTCGACGTTCGCGTCGTGCCGGTTCGATTC
>NZ_CAWMFQ010000074.1:0-5133 GCF_963866995.1 Aeromonas sp. ZOR0002
CTGGATCTCTCCGGCTGCCGTATTGACACGGCTGCGGCCCGTGGCGACGAGGCCGAGCCGGGCGGCCACCTGGCTCGGTATGGTCACCCGGGTTGCTCCTGTGTCCAGCAGCAGTTGCACCGGCTGGTCGTTGATGGCACCCTCCAGACGATAATGGCCGCTGGCATCGGCCCTGAGCAGCAGATCGCCGCTGGCGGTCACCGACGGTTGTTCACGACCATGAAAGTAGAGGGTCAGCAGACCCAGCAGCGAGAGCCAGGTGAGCAGCCAGAGACGGCGTGCCATCGGGTGCATAGTGTGTCCCATATCGCGCGAGTGAATGGCTCAGCCTAACATAGCGTTATCCATGAATTCAGAGACTTGTTCCCAGTTTTCCCATCCCGCCAGAGGCACATCGCTTCCATTTGTGAGTCGAGCAGACGATGACACAACCCACAACCCTGTTTTCCATCGATCGAGAAGGATGGTGCGAGCAGGCCCGCAAGGTGCCTTCCCCCCATCACAATGAGAGGCTCAGCCCGGAGGATGTCTCCTTGCTGGTGATACACGGCATCAGCCTGCCCCCCGGGCAGTTTGGTGGCCCCTTTATCGACGATCTGTTTCTGGGGCGGCTCGATCCCGGTGCTCACCCCTATTTCGCCGGTATTCATCAACTGAGGGTCTCGGCCCACTGCCTGATCCGCCGTGATGGGGAACTGGTACAGTACGTGCCTTTTGGCGCCAGGGCATGGCATGCAGGAGTCTCGAGCTGGGAGGGGAGGGAGGCGTGCAACGATTTTTCCATCGGGATCGAACTGGAAGGGACCGACGAGCTTCCCTACAGCGACAAGCAATACGAGGTGCTGTCGGACCTCAGCCGGGCGATTGTTCACCGTTATCCCGCCATCACGGCGGACCGTATTGTCGGCCACTGCGACATCGCGCCGGGCCGCAAGACGGATCCGGGTGACAGTTTCGAATGGCCTCGCTATCGGGAAAAGCTTCACTTTGAGTGAAAAATCTAAAAATTATTTTGTGTTTTTAGAATCAATGGCTTGCCTTGTCTGGCAAGCCATTTTTCATGCTGTTGGCCAAATGTTATCGGTGAGCAAGCTCACAAATATTGGTCAGACCATTTTCTATGAGCTATATCATGATTCCGCGTTTTTACCCCCAAAGTGGCAGCCTAGCTTCTTGATTCAGATCATCTTTTGGGTGGACTTTTTTCAAGCCCTCTGCTAATTTTCGCCCCAATCATAAAATTGGTAATACCAATTTAACAAAGTAGCCTCATGCCCTATATCAAGATAACTCAGCCCAAGCTGGCCGACGCCATCGTCGCCGAGCTGGAAAGCATGATTCTGGAAGGCAGCCTGCAGCCGGGCCAGAAGTTGCCGCCCGAGCGGGAACTCGCCATCCAGTTTCAGGTGTCGCGCCCTTCCTTGCGCGAAGCCATCCAGCGCCTGGAAGCGAGAGGACTCTTGTATCGTCGTCAGGGCGGTGGCACTTACGTACAAAATGCCCTGAGCAAGGGGATCGCCGACCCCCTGTTCGAACTGCTCAGCACTCACCCGGAAGCCCAGTACGACCTGCTGGAGTTTCGTCACGCACTGGAAGGCATCTGTGCCTACTATGCGGCGCTGCGGGGCACCGAGGCTGATTTCGAACGGATTCGCCTGGCGCAAGCCGCCATTGAAGAAGCCGGTCAGCAAGGGTCGCTGGTGGTCGAATCGGCCGCCGTGACCCAGTTCTATCTGGCCGTGGCCGAGGCCTCCCACAACGTGGTGCTGCTGCACCTGTTGCGGGCCATGGGCCCCATGCTTGAGCAGAACATTTTACGCAATAACGAAATTTTGAATCGCCGTCCGGGAGTGGTCGCCAAGATCCGTCGCCATCGTGCGAGCCTGATCGAGGCTATCCTGTCGGGGGCTCCGGAGCGGGCCAGGGCTGCTTGTCATGAGCACCTGGCCTTTATCGAGGACACCTTGTTGGATATGCAGAGGGAAGACAGCCGGATCCAGCGATCCATGCGTCGGATCCGTCAGCAGGAAAACTAATCCCACAAGGCTTTCTTAATTGTCGAATGCTTGCGCCCTTCGCCGTGCAATGCCGTGCAATCACAACAACATAGGAACCAGCCATGTCTGATATCCTGAAGAACGATGTGGACCCGATAGAAACGCTGGAGTGGCTTGCCTCTCTGGAATCCCTGCTGCGTGAAGAGGGTCCGCAACGCGCTCAGTTCATCCTTGAACAGTTGGCCGAGAAAGCCCGCGCAAGCGGTGTGGACGTGGCTGCCAAGGCAAACCGCGACTACATCAACACCATCCCGTCCAGCGACGAGCCGGCTTACCCGGGCGACCTGGAAATGGAACGCCGCATTCGCGCCATCATCCGCTGGAATGCCATGATGATCGTGCTGCGCGCCTCCAAGAAAGACCTGGACCTGGGTGGTCACATGTCTTCCTTCGCTTCTTCCGCGACTATCTACGAAGTCTGCTACAACCACTTCTTCCGTGCCCGCAACGAGAAGGACGGTGGCGATCTGGTCTACTTCCAGGGTCACATCTCCCCGGGCATCTACGCCCGTGCATTCGCCGAAGGTCGCCTGACCGAAGAGCAGCTGGACAACTTCCGTCAGGAAGTGGATGGCAAGGGTATCCCTTCCTACCCGCACCCGAAACTGATGCCGGAATTCTGGCAGTTCCCGACCGTTTCCATGGGTCTGGGCCCCATCGCCGCCATCTATCAGGCGCGTTTCCTGAAGTACCTGACCGACCGTGGCATCAAGGATTGCTCCGAGCAGACCGTTTACGCCTTCCTGGGTGATGGCGAGATGGACGAGCCGGAAGCCAAGGGTGCCCTGACCGTTGCCGTGCGTGAAAAGCTCGACAACCTGGTGTTCGTGGTCAACTGCAACCTGCAGCGTCTGGATGGTCCGGTTGTCGGCAACGGCAAGGTCATCAACGAGCTGGAAGGCCTGTTCGCCGGCGCTGGCTGGGACGTGACCAAGGTCATCTGGGGTCGCAAGTGGGATGAGCTGCTGAAGAAAGACACTTCCGGCAAGCTGATCCAGCTGATGAACGAGACCGTGGACGGTGACTACCAGACCATGAAGTCCCGTGACGGTGCCTACGTGCGCGAGCACTTCTTCAACCGTTACCCGGAAACCGCCGCGCTGGTCAAAGACATGACCGACGAGGAGATCTTCGCCCTGAACCGCGGTGGTCACGACCCCCGCAAACTGTTCGCCGCCTTCTCCAAAGCAGCACAGACCAAGGGCAAGCCGACCGTGATCCTGGCCAAGACCATCAAGGGCTATGGCATGGGCGAAGCGGCCGAAGGCAAGAACATCGCTCACCAGGTCAAGAAGATGGATCTGGGCTCCGTGCGTCACCTGCGCGATCGTTTCAACCTGCCGGTGACCGACGAGCAGCTGGAAAACCTGCCGTACCTGAAGATCGAAGAGGGTACCGAAGAGCACAAGTACCTGCACGCCCGCCGTGCCGCACTGAAGGGCTATGTACCGACCCGTCTGCGCGAGAGCACCACCAAGCTGGAAATCCCGGCGCTGGATGCCTTCGGTCCGCTGCTGGGTGAACAGGCGCGCGAAATCTCCACCACCATGGCGTTCGTGCGTTCCCTGAACGTGATGCTGAAAGACAAGTCCATCGGCAAGCGCATCGTCCCGATCCTGGCTGACGAAGCCCGTACCTTCGGTATGGAAGGTCTGTTCCGCCAGATCGGTATCTACAGCCCGCACGGTCAGCAGTACACCCCGCAAGACCGCGACATCGTCTCCTACTACAAGGAAGACAAGCAGGGTCAGGTTCTGCAAGACGGTATCAACGAGCTGGGCGCCATGTCCTCCTGGCTGGCTGCTGCCACCTCTTACAGCACCAACGACTGCCCGATGATCCCGTTCTACATCTACTACTCCATGTTCGGCTTCCAGCGGATCGGCGACATGGCGTGGGCAGCCGGTGACCAGCAAGCCCGTGGCTTCCTGCTGGGCGCGACCTCCGGTCGTACCACTCTTAACGGAGAGGGCTTGCAGCACGAAGATGGTCACAGCCACATCCTGGCCAACACCATCCCGAACTGCATCTCCTACGACCCGTCCTACGCCTATGAAGTGGCGGTGATCGTACAGGACGGCCTGCGCCGCATGTACGGTGAGAACCCGGAGAACGTGTTCTACTACATCACTACCCTGAACGAGAACTATGCCATGCCGGCCATGCCGGAAGGCGCCGAGGAAGGCATCCGCAAGGGTATCTACAAGCTGGAAACCGTGGCCGGCACCAAGGCCAAGGTACAGCTGCTGGGTTGTGGTTCCATCCTGGGTCACGTGCGCACTGCCGCCCAGATCCTGGCCAGCGAGTACGGCGTGGGTTCCGACGTGTTCAGCGTTACCTCCTTCAACGAACTGGCTCGTGACGGTCAGGACGCGGATCGCTGGAACATGCTGCACCCGACCGCCGAAGCGCGTGTGCCCTACATCGCTCAGGTACTGGGTTCCGAAGCCACCATCGCCGCGACCGACTACATGAAGTCCTTCGCCGATCAGGTGCGTGCCTTCGTTCCGACCGAGAACTACCGTGTACTGGGTACCGACGGTTACGGCCGCTCCGACAGCCGTGCCAACCTGCGTCGTCACTTCGAAGTGAACGAGTTCTACGTAGTGGTTGCTGCCCTGACCGAACTGGCCAAGCGCGGCGAGGTAGACAAGCAGGTTGTGGCTGAGGCCATCGCCAAGTACGGCATCGATGCCGACAAGGTCAACCCGCTGTACGCGTAAGAGGATTGAGTGTCGCGCCGGGTATCCGGCGCGACCTTGCCTGGGTTTAAACGGATAACGCGGGATGCGCGTGGTGATGCTCAGGCAGCCACGCGAATGCACGCAAGAGGATAAAGCGCAATGTCCAAACAGATTATGGTGCCGGATATCGGTGCCGATGAAGTTGAAGTCACCGAGATCATGGTGGCTGTGGGTGACAAGGTCGAGCTGGACCAGTCCCTGATCGCCGTGGAAGGTGACAAGGCCTCCATGGAAGTCCCGGCCCCCGCCGCCGGTATCGTCAAAGAGATCCTGATCAAGGTGGGCGACAAGGTTGCCACCGGTTCCCAGATCATGGTCTTCGAAACTGTGAG